>NZ_BAGX02000024.1 GCF_000320505.1 Methanobrevibacter boviskoreani JH1 | reverse complement strand
ATAATACCAATATAATAATTAAAAAAAGCTAGTTTAAAACTTCCATATAGATAAAAAAAACATGAAAAAATCAGAACACCAATAAAAACAATCTAAATTTTTAAAAACAAGTGAAAAAAATAAAAACCAGATATAATAATTAAAAAAAATTAGCTTATAACTTTTAAAATAAGCAAAAAAACTAGAATACCAAATAAAACTTAAAGTAATTAAAAAAATAGATAAGTGAGAATATTAATAGTGTTTATTCTCATCATGAACATTAACATTCTTACCATGCAATGTTGGAACGATTTCAAAGACAGGATCTTCAAAATCCAAATCGAATTCTTTTCCATCCATTAAAAGATGTTGGAATACTGCAAGTGCAGCAACTTCGGAATGTGGCTGATTTGTTACAGAAACATTCCATGTAGCATTTTTATATACTTTAGAAGGTACTTTACTTCCTCCGACAATAATTAGGATATCCCTGCCACATTCTTTAACTTCATCTATAATTTCGTTTGCCTGTTCCCCATACATTGTAAGGTGAACTATTCTTCCACCTACACTTTGCCAATGTTTAATAAGGCTTAAATAGTTTTTAACATATTCCACATGGAAGTTTCCACCCCAGCGATCCACAATATCCATGACAGTATCCATTAAGTGGGTGTCTTCCTCACCACTTAACCAAACCTTATCAGCACCGAAAGCACGGGCCGTTAAACAAACATGAGTAGTTATACGTGTATCTCTACCTATCCTATGATCTAATCTTAAAACATGAACTTTCATAAATAAACATCTCGAATAAAGTTAATTAAATAAATCCTAAATTTTATTTATCGTTATTAAAAATAGAACCTAATTTAAATTAAAGCAAAATTAATAAAAATCTTATAAATTTTCAGTTTATTAATTTAATATACAATTAAATATATATATTATTTCAAATGTTTAAAGTTTTTTAATTAAACTTTAAAAAAATAGATTAAAATGTTAATGATTGTGATAATGTGAAAGTAGCAGTTATACCAGATAGTGCAATGATATTAATAAACCAGGTAAACAAATCTAACCACCAATTATTATCACATTATAATGATATACAAAAAGAGAAGGATTTTCAAAAACAGAACAAGGAAATTAAAAAAGGAGACCTTAATAAAAGCTCTGAAAAATCCATAGATTATATGCCTGATTTAAAACCTACCAGAGGCATAAAATATAGTGGAATAGAATTGCCCTCAGGTGTTCTTGGAAGAATGTCTGTACATGGCCCTATCATTGAGGAGGCCGATGCAGTTATAATGTTAAGGGGAAATAGCAACAATCATATGTATAATACATTAAATGAATTAATCCTATTTGGTGGAAATGGATGTGTAAATACAAGACGTTTAATGGAACATCTGATTAGAAAAGAGAATATCCCTTTTCTAAAACTTGAATATCCCAATTCCAGAGAGGAAATAATCAATATTATCTATGAAATCAACAATTTTCTAGATTATCTAACTGATTTAGAAACATCCAAAACCAACAAACCATATATTAAAAAGTATATTCCATCTAAAAATAAAGGAAATTCATTCAATCTAGAGGAGTTTAATAATATTCTAAAAAATTCCGATAAATAAGCAATATCTGATAAAATTAACTTAAAAAAAAGAGTTTGAATAGAAAAACAACAGCTAATAAACCAAAAAACTAAAAAAATAATTTAGATAATAAAAAATACCAAACAAAATCAAGTTAAAAAGAATTTGAATAAGAAAAGATACTTGATAAAATAAAAAGAGCTAAAAAAAGAAATTAAAAATAAAACTGGAAATTGATTAAAATAAACTTAACCCAATTACCAGGAACAATAATGAGAAAAGTCTTCCAATCTCATTAGATGCCCCTAACACATCACCAGTTGCAACACCAAAATTACGTTTTGCAATTAGGGAGACTATTCCACCACCAAACATTCCACCGATTACACCGAAAACACCGATATATCCAAGTAAATAGTATCCTATAATAAATCCTATTAATAAGGATGCAACATAATTTGGAATAGGCATATTCTCAACAAAATATTTACCGATACCTGAGTTTGACGGTTTAGAACTTACACAAACAGTACATAAAGCAATCTTAGCAGACATCTCCCCAATAAGTATTGCCCATAAAGCCTGATAATTAATGATACTAATTAACGCTGCAACAGTCATTAGAGAAACTATAGCAAATGTAGCAATACCTCCAGTACCAACAATCGGATCTCTCATCACACTAATCTTCTTATCATAACCACCATGTACCATTACACCATCTGCAAAATCCAAAAGACCATCAAGATGATTATATCCCATGATAATTAAAAAGAATGCATACACAATAATGGCTATAAGAGGGCTTGAAAAATGTATGTAATACAATAGGAAATATGCAATCATTACACCTAAAAGACCTATAAAAGCATTAAGTAATGGCCATAGCCAGGTTAAACTTACAACTGATTCTATTGAGGTATATACACCCAAAGGTATAATGGTTGAAAATGTTACAAGACCTGCCAAAGAACGGAAAAAAGAACTGTTTTCCCTTTCATCGTCAAAATATTCATCCTTGTTTTTACTTAAATCCTCATTATTAGGTTTATCCTCAACTGGTATTATAACACCACACAAATACTTTTTCTTAATAAAATCCAATTTGATAAAATTAATTTTTTATTCAATTTCATTTTAATAATTTATTATTAATATAAATATGTAAAATACATTTTAATAATATGAAATTTAGATAATTTAAAAAATTTTAAAACTAAAATTAATTGGAATATTAAATTAAAAAATAGAAACTCCCAGTTAAAAACTAAATGAAAACCACCAAACTAAAAACAGAAACTCCCAGTTAAAAACTAAATGAAAACCACCAAACTAAAAACAGAAACTCCCAGTTAAAACTAAATGAAAACCACCAAACTAAAAACAGAAACTCCCAGTTAAAAACTAAATGAAACCACCAAACTAAAAACAGAAACTCCCAGTTAAAAACTAAATGAAAACCACCAAACTAAAAACAGAAACTCCCAGTTAAAAACTAAATGAAACCACCAAATTAAAAATAGAAAATTTCAAAGTTGAAGCTATTTAATTAACAATATTGAAAGATAAGTTTCAAGTGTAAACATTTTTATAAATTTAATTAAAAAACATGTGATTTTTAAAAGAAATATTTAAGCAAATATTGAACAAAATAAGAATTTTTTAAAAAACAAATATTCATTATAAAAATTAGATAATCAGGAAATTTATAAGTAAAATCACAGAATCAGTGAAACTATACAAAACAGATAAAAATTCAATTAAAAGTACAAATATTTATAAAAAAAATCTAAAAATAATAGACAAAAATATAGTTTGAAAATATGAAAAAATCGATTAAAAAATAATGGAAAAATTGAAAATAAACAGTTAAACCCTCTGAAAATAAATTTTACACTTGAAAAAGGGGTTTAAATTAGAATAAAACCACAAGTATATTTTTAAATAAAAAATCTATATTTACAGTTGAAATTGTGCTTTAAAATAAACTATAAATACCACAAAATAGTCCAAATACCAATAATTAATAAAAGCGTATCTAATTATTATAAAAATAATTTATAATAAAATTTAAGATTAAAAATATTTAATTATATCCCAATTTTAAAAATAAAACTAAAATCTATTGGATTTTAAAAATGAAAAGTATAAATTAAGATTCTTCAAAAATCTTACTCATCACACCAGCTATTAGTCCTCCAATAATGTCATCTAACATTGGACCTAAACCATACAGTATACCAGGTTTTGCTTGATCATAACGTACAAAATTAAATCTTGCTTTAGTGCCTGCTATCTGATTAGCAATAGAAAGACCTAAAACCTCATCGGTATAAAGATATGCAGGATCATCGGATATATCCACTTCCCTTACAAGATTATTTTCAAAATCATACTCGGTCCTAATAGCAGCCATTAAAAGTGCAATTACATTAATATCTTCAAGGGATTTATATAGTTGTATCTCAAATTTTTCCCTAAGCTCATCAGTTATATCAACACCTTCGACTAATTCCATTGCAGCATCAGTTAAATCAGATATTTGAATACCTTCAGCAACAAAATAATCCAAAATACCGAAACTTAGACCTACCTTTTTAAATGCATCCTCAAGTGCAATAGAAACAGCATCCTGAACCCTTTCAAGAAGTTCGTCCAAATCTATCTCAAAATCATCATAGGTCATCTGAGTGATATCCACACCAAATTGTTTTTCATCATCATCTAAATCGTTTTTCGGCATATTTGATGCAAGTACAAGAAAGTCGTCAGTTCCGACAATATTGTCAATATGCAATGGAAGATTTAGAGAATCAAAAAACCTGACTCTTTCCTTTACAGCCACAGTATGTAATTTAATTAGAAGTTTTGGAGATAATGCTTTATTTATAATTACAATTTGACCAAAATCTATTTTAGCATCCATAAAACCCTTTTTAGAATTTGCCACCTTAAGGTTACCGTAAAAATCCCCAATCTCAACGTCATTATTAACCACTGTAACAACTGAGATATCACCATAGGTATTTACAAAATATTCAATATTGTCAAAATTATGGAAGATATAACTACCTTCTATATTGTTTGAAGCCATGAATTTCTCAATACTTTCAAAAACTTTATCAGTATTTTTAAGACTTATTACATCATTTTTAAGAATGAGAATATTTTCAATTATATCTATTCCATCACTTATATTAAAATCACTGAAAGTTAAGAAAAAATCGGGATTATAAATGTTTAATCCGTTTTTGTCATGATACAATTGAATATTATCTTGAATTTTGTTTTTCTTATCTAATTTCATAATCCACACCAATTATAAAAATAACTAATTAATTAAATTATTATAATATAGTTTATTTAAATATTTATTATATTTAAATATCAATCATTGAGATTTATTAAAAAATTAGTAAGAATTTATTATATATAACCATATAAATATATTTGTAATTTCAAAAAGGACAATTAATAAAACCAATTTAATAGGATTATTAATTAATAAAAAAGGGATAATATGACGATTATAATAGACCCGCAAGGTTCAGGTATTTCTGGAAACATGCTTATTGGTGCATTAGTAGATTTAGGAGCAGACAAGAACAAAATTAAGGAAATAACTGAAATGGCATCTAAGGATTTTGGAGGAGTGGAAACCACTATCTCCAAAATTAACAAATCAGGAATTGATTCTACATTCTGCAGTGTAAAAACCTTAGATTCAAAACACCCCCATAACCATGGAACCCCTTATAAAGGATTGATTGAAAAGATTGATAAATTAAATGATGTTTTACCTGAGGAGGTAATAACCAAATCAAAAGAAGTTTTTAAAGTAATTGCTTTGGCAGAAAGTAAGGTTCATGGAAAATCACTTGATGAGATTCATTTTCATGAAGTGGGTGCCGCAGATGCTGTGTGTGATGTTATTGGAACCGTTTATGGCTTTTACCTGTTAGGATTAAATAAAGAGAAGATCATAGGTCTTCCAATATCCGTAGGTGGTGGAAGGGCAAATACTGCACATGGAATTGTAAGTATTCCCGCACCTGCAACCTGTGAGATCTTAAAGGGCATTAAATTTATGGGGGGGCCTGTTGACTCTGAACTTGCAACACCAACAGGATGCGCTCTTTACAGGGTCTTATGTGACGAATATCTTGATTTTATTCCAAATATAAAAGCCGAATCCATAGGATATGGGGCAGGTTCTAAAGACTTCAAACATCCTAATGTCTTAAGAATCATAAAAACCGAGGATACCAAGAAAAAATCAGAAATAAATGTACTTGAGACGAATGTGGATCATTTAAGTGGCGAGGAACTTGGATATCTATATGACAGATTATTAGATGCAGGTGCAAGAGACGTCATAATGATTCCAATATTCATGAAGAAAAACAGACCAGGCCAACTTATCCAGGTAATATGCAAGGACGAACAAATAGAAAACCTACTTAATGTATTATTTGAAGAGACTGGAACTTTAGGAATAAGAATATCTCCTAAAACACATAGAGGCACAGCCTCAAGAAAATTCATAAAGATACCTGTTGAAATCAATAATAAGGAATATAAGATTAACTTTAAAATCGGATACCATAATGGCAGAATAATTTCAAAAAGAGCAGAATTTGAAGACACTAAAAAAATAGCCAAAGAAACTGGTTTAAGTTTAACAGAAGTACGTGAAATAGCCAATATAAAAGTTAGAGAATATTTAAAAAACAACAATTAAAGTGATAATATGAGAGAAAAAGCAATAGCAGTTTTATCTGGAGGACTTGATTCCACAGTGGCAATGAGTTGTTATGTTAATGATTATGACATAGAAGCTGTAACCTTTGATTATGGCCAAAAAGCAATTAAACAAGAAATCAAAGCTGCAAAAAATATTTGTAACCATTATAACATACCCCATACAGTTATTGACCTTAAATGGCTTGGAGACATTAGTGATTCCGCACTTAACAGTGACAATGATATTCCAAATCCCTCTGATGAGGATTTAGACAATCTGGACGAGGCACAAAAAACGGCCAATGCTGTTTGGGTTCCAGGAAGGAACATTGTTTTTACGGCAATTGCAACATCATTTGCTGAAAGTGTTGGTGCCAGTAAAATTATTGTAGGCTGGGACTTGGAAGAGGCAAATACCTTTCCAGATAACTCAAAGGAATTCTTAGATGCTTTTAATAATCTGTTGAATATTGGTTCACCGGAAGATTTAGAGGTTGTGGCACCTGCAATAGATTTAAATAAAGATGAAATTGTGAAATTAGGTAATAAAAATAACTGTCCAATGGAATTAAGTTACTCTTGTTATACAGGACATGATAAACATTGCGGAGTCTGTGAATCATGTATGAGACGTAAAAGAGGATTTAAACAAAGTGGAATTGAAGACTTAACAGAATACGAAAATTAAAAGGGAAGATAACATGGCACTAATTGATAAATATACCTGTAAAAATTGTTCATTTGAATTCGAATACAAGGATCTAATCTTTTACTTCGATGATGACTTAGAAAAGATTACTATCGAACAAGTGACAAAGTCATCACTTGAAAAGGCAGGAAAATCCTCACTATCCGGAAGGATAGATGAGGCATATTGTAGGGAATGTGATGATACTGTCAGGGTATACATCATAACAGATAGGGATAACTACACCAGCCTAACAAATGATAAAATCAGAGAAAAGATAGATGCTGCATCTGAAGACGAATTATACAGGATTTACTTCTGGCAAGATGATCGTTCAAGAGACAATAATGAGGACATCTGTCCAAAATGCGGTAAAGTCCTAACTTGGATATCCGATGATAGTCTATGTCCTAAATGCGGCAATGAATTGAAATTAGATGAAATTATAGTAAAAGATTAATCTAATTGTAATAATTCTATTATTCAATACCAACTACTTTTTTTTAAACATTTTATTTTAAACCATTTAGAGATAAATTTTAAATCTCCATAATATT
This sequence comes from Methanobrevibacter boviskoreani JH1, assembly GCF_000320505.1. NCBI lineage: Archaea > Methanobacteriati > Methanobacteriota > Methanobacteria > Methanobacteriales > Methanobacteriaceae > Methanobrevibacter > Methanobrevibacter boviskoreani. Next base: position 22,424 of record NZ_BAGX02000024.1, on the reverse strand, counting down.
TTTAAATCCATATTTTAAAATCAAACCCAATATTAAACTTAATATTATTGAACCATTTTTTCAAATTTTCTTAAATCTATATATAAAAGATTAGAAATATCATATAAATGATAATAATTTTTTAAAGAATTTTATATAGATTTAGTGGTAATATGGGAACTGGTATAAGATATAGCTGCAATAGCTGTAATTGGGATTATTGGGACCTTGACGATATAATCTTCTACATTGATGATAAATTAGATTATATTGACGAATGTATTGCAAGTGGTATTTTACATGAGGAAAACAAGATAGCTGTTAAAAAATCTCCAATTACTGGAAGACTGATTAGCAGATATTGTAAACATTGCAATAAACTAGTGAAATTTTATATAATTAATAAGAATAAAAGTGGACTCGATTTAAAAGAAACCAGAAGTTTGATTAACGAACTATCTACAAATAAACTAAATAAGGTAATATTTGCATTAAATGAAAAAAGGGAGATTTTATTTGATAAGATTGATTCTACCAACAACCAATGTCCAATATGTAATAACAAAACATTAGAATTAAGCCAATTAAAATTCTGCCCCAATTGCAATAAAGGAATCTTAAATTCTGAACTTATTCAGATTTAAATCTTAGATAAAAAAAAATAAAGCAATTAAATTCTAAACATATCCCAACTTAGATTTTAATAAAAAAACAAATTAGAATAAAGATAATTATTTTATGATGTATGATTTTCAATCTAAACCTTGATGGATTAGTTAAATCAACAGGTATATAGATTAATTAATAATAATCAAATTTAATCTTTTTATGAGGTATTGTTCTTAAAAACCTTGTTCTTGGATGACCAATTACAAAAACAGAAGACATATGTTTATCTGAATCAATCTGTGGGAAGAATTCCATTAGCTTATCATGGTCAATGGAATCTGCTTTTGAAAGGAACAAGGAATAAAATCCACCTAGACCCAGGGTATATGCAGCGAGTTCAACCCTTGTACTTGCGATTATACCATTCATAATATTATTAGAGAAGGTTAAAATTAACTCCTTACCTTCCCATAAAAAAGGATTATTTTTATAATTGTCGGGATGTTTTAGATAATCACCAAATTGGGCAATTCTTGGAAATTCATCTTCTTCCACCTTAATAATACTGTAAACATGTTCCAGAAATTCTTGAAGATTGTCCTTAACCACTAGAAATTCCACATCCTGCATATTCTGAGCTGAGGGGGAATAATAAGCTGCCTCAAAAAGCTTTTCATATTCCTCTTTTGAAACTTCCTTTCTTGTAAACCATCTGCATGACCTTCTCTGTTTTAAAAACTGGATATACTCATCATAGGAAAATGGAATCTCTTTAGGATTATAATCCTCAATCCTATCTTCCTGGTTTTCATATGCTTTCAACCTTATAGCATCTTCCTTACATACTGCCATACATTGACCACAATCAAAACAGTTTCCACCTGTCTCCTCAATGTGATCTCCCACTAGTTTCAAATTATCTCGAATACATACACTTGCACATTTTCCACATGCAGAACATTTTATAGAATTTAATAATAGATGCATATTCACCACAAATGACTTACTGATTATTTTAAAAAAAATTATAAATATCTAATAGCTTTAGTTGATTATTAAAAAAAATTTGGAAATTGATTTAATTTAAATCCATTGCAATTAATGGATTCTTTCAATATCCTTAACCATATCAAAGTTATCATCAAATGAGACTATTTTAGAGATGTTTCTAGACCCCATGATAGCTAGATTTAAACAGTCCACAAATGACAGATCACCGTCATATTGGACGAATAAATTTATAGCCTTATTGTAATCTTTAGGGCTTTCGGTATGAACCTTACATGAATAGATTAGAAAGTTGTATACCTCAAATGATGCTTTTGAATCTATTTTACGGCCAACCATTGTAATTATCTCAGATAAAACATGGTGACTTATTAGAAATGTTTCATCCTTAATGGATTCAAATATTTCACTTGCCCTTTCATAGTTTGAATTAGTTCTTAAGAAGAAAGCAATTAGGAAAGAGCTATCTAGAAAAATCATTTTATTCTCCTCTTTCAATCTTTTTCTTAAGTTCAATCCAGTTAAAAGAAGATTCCTCAGTTGCATATCTTCCTTTCATGTCCTCAAAACTTAAGGGAGTAATCTTCTTGATTATAATCTCATCATCTTTAACAATCCATTCCAACTTGTCAGCCGGTTTTAAATCGAATTTCTTCCTAATGGCTGAGGGAACAGATGTCTGATTTTTACTTGAAATTGTTGTAATAATTGGCATATCTAAAACCTCATCAATTAACAATATTATTTAAATTTAAAAAGTATTTAAAACTAACTAAGTAATATCAGTTTACTTAGTATAATATTATTTACTAAGTAATAATAAAAATATATAATCTTTAATTAAGCTTATTATTTTACAATGTTTCTTATTTTTACAACAAATTTTAAAAAAATATCAAAATTAAATAGTTTAGTATATTTATAATAAATTTCAAAAATAAAATCATTGTTGATAATAAACATACATTGAAGGATATTATATGAATAATCTATTTATCTTAACTGAAGAAAGAGCAAAAGTTGATGTGATAAAACAAATTTTGAATTTATATTCAGAAGAGTATAATAAGAAAGTTAAAATTAATAATTTAAAAATTATTCCAGAAATTAAAAATAATAGACATACTTTTAAATACAGAGTTCATGGAGTAGAAATAGAAGAAATTGAAAATATTACGATATTTATAGTTTCCGGCTATTCAAGTTTTGTGGATTTTTTACTATTTGAACAAAAAAATAAACCTGATAACAATGACGATAATTTATTAATGTTAATTGAAGAAACAAAAACAAGTGATAAAGAATCCCGAAATACTGGAGTTTATCAACGTAGCTCTAAATTTGTTTATGCAGATTATTACTACCCAAATGTTCCAAAGTATATGTTGTACAATTCAGAAAATAAGGATCATGATAAAAAACCTACCGATACAAATATTTTTGGAACAAACCTTTTATTAACTCAAAATGTGAAAATCCTTGGAAAAGACTTATCCAATTATAAAAAATTTGAATCTATTAAAGAATTAGTTAATTATAAAAACAACATGAAAAAACCACCTAAAGGTAATGTACCAATTGAAATTACTGTTAAAAAAGACAAAATAGAAATTTCCGGAAGATTATCAAAGCCAGCTAAAAAGGGAAATATTGGACACGATCCCAATATTGGTTCCTTAACATCTATAGCAAAAACACTAAGAGTTTTAGGTTGGAAAGATTCTATTGTCATCACAAAACATGGAGTAAAACAAGAAAAAGTTGACAAAATGAACAATAATAAATTTCTAAAAATTGCCTCTATTTTAGATATAAGTCTTGAGGGAATCACATTTGAAAAATCTGAAATACCTAAACATTATTGGAAATATGAAGAGAATTCAGAAAAATTAGGTACTATTTTTTTACATTTATTAGCAATTAATTTAGATAAAAATATTAAAGGTATTTACGAAAATCATGCAGGTTGTGAAAGAGGATACTTTTATACAAAATCTGGAAATATATTAACTATTCCAAAAAAAGATCAAAATGGAAAAAAATTGTACATACCTGATTTAATTTTAAGAAATGATAAATTTAAAGAAATTCTACTTATTGAAGGAAAGAAATCTTTAACCTTACAAAAAGGATTAGAAGAAATAAAACATTTTGAATCTATTGAAGATGAAATTATTAAACCCAGATATAAAGATTATAGTATAAAAAGATGGATTGTGACATATGGAAAAGATATTTACCATAATGGACTTAACAATAATGTATTGTTACATTTAAATAAAAATGGAAGTTATTATATAAATAAAAATGCTCCATCTTGGATTAAAGAGATTTTACATAATAATTAATAAAGAAAGATTAATAATTTATTACAAGAACTTCTTTAGAAACTTTATTTTTATCTTTCTTTTTATAATTTGAATTAGAATAGTCAGAATCTATATTAATTACATTATAATTATTTTTTTTAATCCAATTAATCAATAATGTGTTTAATTTTTCACCTTGACTAATTACATTAGATAATGCAAACTTAATATTATTTTCATTTAATTTATCTAATAGATTTAAGAGATCTATTTCCTCCTTTACTGTCCAATTTTTAAATCCTCTATTTCCATCATTATAACTTCCAGTAGTTATTAAATAAGGGGGATCACAATAAACCATAGAATTTTGATCTAAAACACTTAATAAATTTAAATCCGTAAAATTTTTATTATAAAAAATAATATTTTTTTCATGAATTTTTTTTACAAATTTTTCTAATCTATTTTCCATATTTTTAGAAAAACAACTTCTATTAGTTCCATGAGGACAATTATACTCTCCTGAATTATTATATCTTATTTGATAATTAAATGAATAAGCTATTAAAACATATAAATCCAAAGGATTATTTGAATTTTTATTATAATAATCTCTAAATTCTAAAAAACCTTCTTTTTCATCTTTTTTTATATTAAATTCTTTAATTCTATTTTTTATATAATTTATAATATCTTCATAATCATTATCCGAGAAATATTGAAATAATTCTACAAGAGGAGTTATTTGATCATTATAAATTATTTTATCTGCATCAATATTAATCCCCACATTAAAACCACCACCAAACAAATCCACAAAGGTTGTTATGTTTGTTGGAAAATTTGGATAAATTTGAGGTAATAATTTGTATTTTCCACCAACATAATTAAATGGAGATTTTAAGAATTGTTTTGTTCCTTTTTTTCTTGATTTTTCAGTTTTTTCCTGAGGTATTAATCGATTTTCAAAACCAAATAAAGTAGTTTGTTTTTCTTTTATTAATTTTTTAATAGGTCTATTTTTATCCATTGGTTTTAATTCTATGAAAAATAATAATTCTTTTAAATCTCTACTTTTCTGCTTTTGTTTACTCTTATATTTTCGATATTTTATTTTAGTTTTTTTAAATGTATCAGGATTACCATATTTTTTAAATATTTCTTCAATCTCATTTTCAGTTAAAATACCATCAGTACTATAACTCATTACAATATAATTAAAATCAGAATTAGAAACAATATCCTCTAATGCATCATATACCTCTTTTTTTCTACAAAATTTGGAAATTTGGTTAGAATAATCCCTCATACCTGTTACTCCCTTTATTTCAGGATAATCATAACGTGCTATAGTTTCTAAAACATGATAATTTGGGACATATTGCCTACTATTATATGGAGGATCCAAATACAATATATTCCCTTTAATTTCTCTAATTAAATCATGAGAATCTTTATTATAAGATTTATTATTTTTTCCATTATCCAAAACATTAAGTTTAGGAAATTCAAATGGTTTATATACTCTTTTATCCCAATGTTTTAAATAAGACCCATAAACACCACTAATATTTGAATAAAATGGAACTGCCTCTAACAATAATGCAAGCAAATAATAATATTCATCTTTATTAATAATTTCTTGTTTATACCATTTTTCAATTAAAATTCTTATTAAATCTATTCTTTTACCTACTTCAGGTATAAAATACATCCTTTCACAGTTTTCATTAGGCGTATAATTATTTAAAATAAATAATTCCTCATCCTTAATTTCAAAATCATTTTGTAAATCATCTAATGATTCTGTTTCTAAATATTTCAAAATTTCATTTAAAGAATTTTTATTTAAATATTTTTTAAGAGAAATGAAATCCGGCATCTTGTTAATCTCAATTGTAGCTCTTTGTAAAACATATGAAAAATACATATTGTCATTTGAGATAATTTCATAATCTTTTTTAAAATACCTTCCCACTGAAGCACTTCCAGAAAATATATCGCAAAATACTAAATTTTCATAATCAGGAATATTTTCATGAATAAATAACTCAATATCTTCCAACAAATTTGTTTTGTTCCCTATAAACCTCATATTTTCATTCACCAAAAATTTTTTTTCTTTAAAAGTTGTAGAAATAAATGATTTTTTAGATAACTATGTAAATGTTATATTTTTAACTAATTCAGAATCAGTATTCCCCAATTCACCCTTTAATTTTTGTAACAACCCATATTTGTTCTTTAGTAAAATTTACTTTAATTCTTTTTACTTCTGTATCTATATTTACACAATATATGTGCATAATTAGAACATCATATATTATTCTGAATATATAAAACTTAAATTAGCATATGAAAACTAATTTTTTTAATAAATCATTTAATTAAATTTTATTAAATTATAAATTTAGAAATTCTAAAAATATACATTTAATATGATAAAACTCCAATGAAAAAAGTAAAAAAAAAAATAATTATAATAAATAAAAAAGAATTTAATACAATTAATAAAATAATTAAAAACAAATTATTTATTTTTTCTTATTACACGAGCAGGAGAACCTACTGCAATAACATTAGATGGAATATCTTTAGTTACAATACTACCTGCACCAATTACAGTATTATCACCAATAGTAACACCAGGCAATATAATTGTATTGGCACCAATCCAGGACCTATTACCTATCTTCACTGGTTTTTTAGTATTGAGGAAAGTATATTCTATTGAATCATCAAAGTTACCTTTATCATCAATATATGAATAGTCTTCATCTTCCAAATCATCATCAACAGGCAATATACGCTCACGGGTAGATACTGGATGGTCAGCACAGATAACCGTAACATTTGTAGCTAACAGAGTATAGTCTCCAATTTCAATTGAATCTGTATCCAAAAATGTACAGCCAGCATTGATAAAGGATCCCTTTCCTATTTTAATGTTTGATCCCACATTACAACTAAATGGTAATAGAACTTCTGTTTTCTCACCGATATGTCCAAATAAGTCATTTAACAATCGGTGTTTCTTATCAACTTCAGAGGGGTGAAGATTGTTTAATTCATAGATTATACCAGATGCACGAGCAAATTTATCAGCCCATTCTGCCTCATGTAATTCAAGAGGTCCTTTAACGGCCCATTTCTCATCATCCATTATACTCCCTCAGAAAATAATTATAAAAAATCCAAGATTATAAAAAAAATAGTAGAAAAAGAAAAAAAGATAAGCCATCTATTCGATGACCATTATAGCATCTCCAGCAGAGACTGCATCACCTTTTTCAACATATATCTCTTTTACAACACCATCTTTATCGGCCTGAATATCATTTTCCATTTTCATAGCCTCTAAAACAGCGACTGTTGAACCTTTAGTGACTTTATCTCCAACCTGGACTTTGATATTTAAAACCATACCCTGCATAGGTGAGGTAATTGCCCCTTCAACTGGTGAAAAAGGACGTTGGTCTGAATCCTCAATTTGGAAGTATCCAGTAGGTAAAATTTTAACATCAAACATGTCCCCATCTACCTCAACACTATATTCTGTTGGAATAGCTGTTGTGTTGTCGGAAAGTTGTGATTTAGGTTTAAGTTCTTCCTCTTCAGCGTCTCCCCTCAAGAATTTAGCACCTACCTCAGGATATAATGCCAAGGTTAGAACATCCTCAGGTTTTTTAACGATACCTTCCTCTTCACCTAATTTTTTATACTTTTCAAGTTCAGGTTCAAGTAAATCTGCAGGTCTGCAATCGATAGGTTTCTCATCACCTAATATTTTCCTGTAGATTTTATCATTAACTTTAGCAGGAGGACGTCCATACATTCCCCTCATATAATCTTTAATTTCGTTTGATACCATTTTATATCTTTTACCACCAAGAACATTCATTACAGATTGAATACCTACAATCTGACTGGTAGGTGTTACAAGAGGCGGGTAACCCATATCCTTCCTTGTTCTAGGCATTTCCTCTAATACATCTTGATATCTGTCAAGTGCATTTTGTTCTTTTAATTGAGATACAAGGTTAGATAACATTCCACCAGGAATTTGATATAATAAAACATCAGTATCGATTTGTTCAGCAATAGGATCAAGGATAGATCCGTATTTCTCCCTCATGTCATTGAAATAATCTTTAATAGTATTGAGTAATTTAAGATCTAATTTTGTATCAAATGGGGTTCCTGCAAGTGCTGCTACAATACTTTCTGTAGGTGGTTGGGAAGTTCCCCATGCTAATGGTGATATTGCAGTATCTAAAATATCGACACCTGCCTCACATGCAGCATAATATGTAACCGGTGCCATTCCACTGGTACAATGACAATGTAAATCTACAAGCAAATCGGTTTCTTCTTTAAGTTTTGAAACAAGCTCATATGCAGATTGTGGAGTGATTAATCCAGCCATATCTTTAATACAAATGGAATCACAATCAAGTTCCTCAAGTTTTTTAGCGAAATCCACATAGGAGTCGATTGTATGAACAGGACTAATAGTATAACTAATAGTTCCTTGAACATGAGCTCCTTGAGCTTTAGCTACTTTAATAGATTGTTCCATGTTACGTATATCATTTAAAGCATCAAAAATCCTAAATATATCAACACCATTTTCATAGGATTTTTCAACAAATGCGGTTACAACATCATCAGGATAGTTTTTATAACCTAAAAGATTTTGACCTCTTAAAAGCATTTGGATAGGAGTTTTAGTAGCTTTTTCTTTGATTTGTCTCAATCTTCCCCACGGATCCTCATTTAAGTAACGGATACATGTATCAAATGTAGCTCCTCCCCAAGCTTCTAAAGAAAAATAACCTATTTGATCTAACTCTTCTACAATAGGAATCATATCTCGTGTTCTCATACGAGTTGCTAATAGTGATTGGTGAGCATCCCTTAAAGCGGTCTCAGTAATTTTTGTAGTTTTCATAAAAATACACCATTCCCATAATAATATTACCTTATTGTTAAAATAAGGATTTAATATCAACATTAAACTAAAATTATACAATAATAAAGTTAATCCAAATTAAAGAAAAATATCTAATCAAATAAATCTATTTAATATATTCATAATCTTTAATTTAAATATAAATTTTTCACTAAATAATTATATATTGTTTTTTATATTAATAAAACTTAACTATTTTAATCCCATATTAAATTTGTAAGGATAATCCAGAAAAAATATAAAGTTGTACAAATGAATGAAATATACAAACAATGAGATTATTTTAGAATATTTACAGAAATTTTAAGAATAATTAAATAGAGCTTTAAAAAAACAGATGGAAATTAGGTATAACTAAAAACTAAAAGAATCTTAAGGATAAAAGGACATCGACTAAAAAAAATAAACCCTAAAAAATAGACAAGATGAAAATATTCATTAATTTTAGTTCTAAAAGATAAACTAAAAAAAGCTATTTCTAATTTAAAACAAACCAAAATATCAGATTTAAAATAAATAAAAAGTTATTTCTAATTTAAAACAAACCAGAAAATATCAGACAAAGTTCAATCAAAAACAAGTAAAAATCTGTTTTTAAAAAATAAAGAAATAGATAAAATAAATTATCTATCTATCTTTCCCTCAATGAATAGATTTGATTTTTCAAAAGCTTCATCATCTGTATATTGAACAGGAGGATGTTTCATAAGATAAGATGAGATTGAAGTTAATTGACCTCCAATACCACGTTTTAAAGCTAATTTACAAACACGGACAGCATCAATTACACATCCTGCAGAATTTGGAGAATCCTCAACACTTAATCTAAGTTCGATATTCATTGGAACATCACCAAATTCCCTACCCTCCATTCTTAAGAAACAAAGTTTATTATCTTTCTGCCATGCAACATAATCACTTGGACCTATGTGAATATCATGAGGGTCAAGTCTTTCTCCAGCAACAGATTGAACAGCCTCGGTTTTAGATTCCCTTTTAGAAGCGAGTCTGTCTCTGTTTAACATATTCATAAAGTCAGTGTTTCCACCGGTGTTTAATTGATAGGTTCTATCCAGTTTAACACCACGATTTTTGAATAAGTTAGTTAAGGTCCTGTGAGTAATAGTAGCTCCAAGTTGTGCTTTAATATCATCACCAATTGCAGGAATACCTTTTTCTCTGAATTTTACTTCCCATTCAGGATTACTTACAATAAATACAGGCATACAATTGATGAATGCAATTCCTGCATCTAAACAAGCTTGAGCATAGAATTCAGTAGCCTTCTGAGATCCTACTGGAAGGTAATTTAAAAGCATTTCAGCCCCACTATCTTTTAAGATCTTAACAACATCTTCAAGTTCCGGTTCCTTCTCATCAGATACAACGAAAGTTAAATCCTCCTCAAAATTAGCCATGTGAGGAGCAACACCATCCAATACTTTACCCATTGAAACCTTAACATCAGTTTCGGGAATATCCTTCTGGAAGACAGTTGTACAATTAGGTTTTGCAAAAATAGCTTTATCTACTGTTTGGCCAACTTTTCTCTTATCAACATCAAAAGCAGCGACTACTTCGATATCGGATGGTTTATAACCATCAATTTCCCAATGCATTAAACCTATTGAATCTTCTTCATTCTTATCTGCATAATAATGGATTCCTTGGATAAGTGAGCTAGCACAGTTACCAATTCCAACTATAGCAATTTTAATCTTTTCTGTCAAAATAACACCCTATGTTAATAGTAAATAAAATGATAAAATTTAGTTTGATTTATTAAATATAATGTATCAACAAATAAATAACTATTGATAAATATATTACATATAGGTTTATATTAAGTTGTTTTTAAACTTTGTTAATAAGATTAAAAAAATCAAAAGGTTAAAAAAAATGAAGAAAGTTTTATTTATTACATTCTATTTTAATCAGAAAAATGAGATAGCATCTAAAAGATTAAGAAATCTTGGAAGATATCTGCCCAAATATGGATGGATGCCCATCATAATTACACCAAAGATTAATGGAGTAGATGCAGGTATAAATAAAACTGAACTTCCAGATATAGAAATCATTGAAACAGATTATGTTGACATGTTAGATAAATATACAGGTTTTTTAAAGTCAAAGAAAAAAACAAACAGCTCTGCAAATGACAACAATAATTTGACTGTAAATACCCATACAAACAAACTTACACAAAAGATGATACACATTGCAGGGGAAATATTTGCATATCCTGATGGAATGAAATATTGGTATAAACCGGCAATGGAGGCATCAAAAAAGGTCATTAGTGAAAATGAAATTGACGGGATAATATCCTCATCATGGCCTGTAACCTGTCATCAAATAGCTAAAGACCTACATCAACAATATAACATTCCATGGATTGCTGATTTAAGGGACTTATGGAATGAAAACCCATATGTAAATCATAATTTTATAAGAAGACACTTTGAAATGAAATTAGAGAGGGAAATGTTTCAGGACACGGACATATTAACCGTAACAAGCCCATTATCCAAAAACATATTGCAGTCATTACATCCGGAAAAGGAAATTTATTCAATAGAAAACGGGTATGACATGGAAGAATTTAAGGGTCTTGAAAACATTAAACCAAAAGGAGACAGATTAAATATCACCTATGCAGGTAAATTATATGAAGGTAAAAGGGATCCCCAAATTCTTTTTAGATCAATAGAAGAATTGGACAATGAGGGCAAAATAGACAAAAACAGGATTGCAATCAATTTCTATGGAGATAGTGGAAACATACTGGATATTGCAAAATCATACAACCTTGAGGACATGATCAATATCCACGGATTTATAGACCATGACAAGGTACTTGAAAAGGAAAAGGAAAGTGACATACTTCTTTTAATTTCATGGAATAATCCTAAAGAGGCAATATTCATTCCGGGAAAAGTCTTTGAATATATGGGGCTTCAAAAACCTGTAATATCCATAGGATATAAAGAAGGCTGTTTAAAACATATTATTAACCAGACAAATATAGGATACCATACAGACAATGTCAAAGAATGTAAGGAAGCCTTTCTTAAATATTATAATGAATTTATAAAAAATGGAAAAATAGAATATCCTGGAAACGAGAAGATTAAGGAATATACAACGGAAAACATGACAAGGAAATTTGCTAAAATACTGAACAGGATTAGTAATTAATTAAAGAAATTATAAATAATATTAATTGAAATATATAAGAAATAGTTTATATAATTTAAAAAACTGTGTGTAAAATGACTAAGGAAGACTTATATATTAATGATGAGGAGATTAAGAAGAAACCTCAAGATCCCAAATCTAGAAAGATAAGGAATATACTTTTTATCTTATGTTTAATACTGGTTATTTCAGGGTTTATCGTAGGTCTTCATGCACTCCAGGTTCAAACAAGCAATACTATAACATTAGAAAACAGTAACTTCCAATTACCTGAAGGTACTACAGTTGATGATTCCAACAATAAAAACAACAATATTGTAACCTTAAAGACCTATGACGGTGATGGATCAATTACAGTTATGGAAAATACTACCTTGACAGAAAGTGATTTTCAGGATTATATTATTGAGGACGAGTATAACATAACCATGAGTGGAATTCCTGTTTTAGTTATTGAAACAACTAATGAAAATTACAATGAACAGGGCGAAACCGATTATCAATTTACTAAAAACGGAATTAAGTATGTAATATCCTCTACAAGTAGTGAGTATTATGTTGAGGATATTATAAAAAGTCTTAAGAAGAATGACAGATAATTTAACTTAAGACTATCTTTAACTTTTTTTAATGAAACTTAAAATATAGCTGTTTTTAAAATCAATATTAGAACAAACTATTTTTAAATAGATAACAAAATAAACTGTTTTTAAATAAATAGTAGAATAAACTATTTTTAAATAAACATAAATAAACTGTTTTTTAATGAATACTTAAGATATAACCGTTTTAAAATAATATAAAACTATTTTTAATTAATACTCAATAAACTGTTTTTTAATGAAAAGTCTAAACCGTCTATTTTTAAATAAATTATAAAATAAGTATTGGAAATTATATTGTTTTTTAAAACAATATCTAAAAAAAACCGTTTTAAAAATTCAAAATAAGATTATCTAATCCAAATAATAAAAATAGCTATTTTTTAAAAAAATATTAAAAAAAGGAAAAAATAGAATAAAAGGTTAAATTAATTTAGATCCCCTGATTTTTTATATAATGTCACATTACCATAATTTATAATCTTGTTATAATTATTAACATCCAAACTAGAGTCATTTCCAATATAATAGGTCGTATTATATTTTTTAAGATTATAATCCAATATAGTAGAGTTATTTGATATAGTTATAGGCTTTATTTCCTTATGTAAATACCATACATATATTGGAGCCCTATTAGCACCAATTACCGTATTTACATAATCGGGATAATTACTGCTTAAATAATTAGCCATGTTTTGCTCATCATCTACAAGGGAATCATATTTATCCACGTTTAAAGAATATGCCGCAGACATAATAAATACCAAACCAAATACCAAAAGGATTATGGTGGATAACTTTATATTATAATCCTTTCTATGGTTTTCTTTAAGGTCAAAGGAAATATTTCTAATTCTATTTGTGTTCACTATAATATACAATGCCAAGATTACCAAAGCTATAAATCCCGGAGCAATAGTTGTAAAATATCTATCCGCCTTAGTAATATGTGAAGTAAAGAATACCAAATATGCAAAGAACCATGTAAACATCAGAATATCAAAATTGAAATATTTATATTTTCTTTTACGTGGAATGTGGTTATATTTACCTATAACCTTATTAGAAAGTACCCCCATGAAATAAACAATTCCAAATAACAATAGTTCACTTAAAACTACCGTAAATCTACCTGCAGTTAAAAATACAGCAATCAAAGCAACTATACAAATAATTATCAGTTTATAGATAATTGACAACGGAACATCACGTCTAAATAAACGAATGTACTGTTGATTATAGGTAACCTTTAGAATATTTCTAGTTCTATAGAGGATTAAAAACAACCCTAAAAGAAATACAGATATGACAATATAAGACAATGTGCTTAAGTTACTTATACAGTTTACAGCATGAGTCAGATAGAATCCCAGATCATTAACAACAGGATGGGAAAGCTGTGACTGCTTTGCAACCTCACCTGCAACCTCACCAGATTGACTTAAAAATCCGAATGCGTAATGATTAACTAAGACATATCCCACATAAGGTAAAGAGGTGATGATTCCAAGTGCAATGCCTCCAAGAGTATTCCTCCAATAATTTTTCAACTTCCTCCAGGAGAATACCCTCAAGATATAATATAAAAACATTACCGGAACCATCAACAATGCAGTATACTTAGCCAGAAATGCAAGTACCAATGCAGGGAAAGCCAGATAAAAGTATTTTTGATTATTGTCCACAGCCATAATTAAAGCATACAAAGCAACAATAGATAAAGAAATTGAAGGAATGTCGATAGTACCATTTGCAGCCCAAAGTAAATTAATACTTAAACATCCATAGATAATCGCACCAACAAGGGCATAGGGATTTCTAAATCTAATTCTTAGAAGTTTATAGAAAAACACATTTCCAATAAAGTAGAAGATTCCACAAACTATAAAGATACTTGAAACATCCACGAAACCTAATCTAAAGAGAAGTGAAGTTAAGAAAGGCACAAGAGGAGGTAAATTGTTTATATAAGCATATCCTGCAAATTGAACACCTGAAAATCTTAAAGCCAATGATAGATATAAATACACATCACGATAAGATCTACCTAAAAAATTTGTGTTGGAGTTAATGTATACAAGAAGAAATGTAACTATTGCAAAAAATACAATGACAAAAGATAAGGAGATTTTATCCTGATTTCTTCTCAAACTCTTCATTAAATTAGATTTCATAGTTTCCTCACATGAATTTAAATAAATCAATAAATTTAAATACAAAGATCCTAAAAAAATATCCATTTAAATACTTAAATTGAATATTTATAAAAATTTAAATAATAAACTAGAAAAAGACTCCCCTATTAATCAAAAAACAATTAAATAGAAGATTTATCCTAAAATGTTTACTTAAAAAATTTTTACTAAAAAGCATAATTAAATATATTTAATTAAGTATTTAATCATAATTGAAAAATAGAGTATAAAAAAATTAATAGACTATAATATTTAAAAATTAAATTAACATTAAATTATAAAACTTTAGAAATGTGATTAGATGAATGCATATTTAGAAATTATAAGACCTGGAAACGCAATTATGGCAATTATTGCCGTAATTCTAATGGGTGTTATAGGACATAACTATAGTCTTCCTTTAATTTTAGGTATGGCTGCAACTTTCCTAGCACTCGGTGGTGGAAATGCAATCAATGATGTTTTCGATATAAAGATAGACAGTATCAATAAACCTGAAAGACCTATTCCCTCTGGAAGAATAGGATTGAACACCGCAAAATATTACTCCTACGGACTGTTTTTATCTGCAATAATCATCGGTGCCTTTATAAGTTATATGACACAGAATATTGGTCCTGTTCTTATTGTAATAGGTGCATGTATACTTGAATATTTCTATGCACGTAATCTTAAATCAACGGTGCTAGTTGGAAATCTTTCCGTTGGATTTTTGACCGGATTATGTTTCCTGTTTGGAGGAGACATAATTGGTGCAGAAACACATACCACATTGATTATTATAATATCCGGAATTCTCGCATTCTTCGCACTTCTCATGACCACTTCAAGGGAAATCGTCAAGGACATGGAGGATATTGAAGGAGATACGGAGGAGGGAGCTAAAACATTCCCCATAGCATATGGTAAAAAATCTGCAGCTTATCTATCAGCAGGACTAGCCATAATAGACACAATATTATGTCCTCTTCTTTATGTATACCACATCTTCAATATCTACTATATTGTAATTGTATTCTTTGCGATGATACTGTTCTTCTACAGTTCCTATAAGATTTTAAAAGACCAAAACACCGAAACATGTAGTGAAGTTTCAAGAAATCTCAAAATAGGAATGTTCATTGCATTTATAGCATTTGCATTAGGGTCATTCTAATTTCTAAAAAGCCATTGAAAAAGGATATAGTTTACGATTATAAGATTCTTTATTAAAAAAATTATAAAATTTCTTCAAACTTTATGTATTATGATGAAAAATCGAATTTAATGGGATAGTTAAAATAGCCATTTATCTATCAAATCTTAAAACAATTCAAATTTATTAAAATTGGTGTAAATAATGGAATTTACAGAATATAAAAAGGATATAATCAGCATTGTACTTCTGCTTACAATAAGCGCTACAATTCTTTATACCCTTTTAAACATTGATATGAAGATGGGAGTATACTATATTCATGATGTTTATAGTTACTTGAATAATGCCCTTGCATTTGCAGGTCTTGGTGGAAGTAGTAAAAACCATGGATTGTCCCCCCTTATTCCATTTTTAACCTCACTGTTTTTTAGATTAGGTTTCGTATCCGATAAAACCATACTTATTGTATCAGGTGTTTTTTATATATTTACAGCACTTGGAATGTACGGGCTTTTACGTATAAGATTCAATGAACTTCTAAGTTTTACAGGAACCATCGTTCTTTTAACATTTCCAATAAACATTGCATGGGCATCTAAGGGAATGCTTGACATTCCAGGTCTTGCAATGTCTATCTGGGCAATATATTTAATGGCACTTGGATTATACAAGAATCCGAAATACTATTATCTTGCCTTTCCTGTTTTAATACTCGGATTCTTTACAAGGTATACCGTGATATTAACCTTACCTGCAATGATTATGTTAATATTCTTTACTGGAAACCCATTAGATTATATCTATAACCATTTAGGAAAATTACTTAAGGGAATATTATCAGGGATTATTAGTTTAGCCATTGTTCTCGGATTATATAGAATATACAATATTCCATTTTTCTTCATTAGCCAGTCATCCTCAATATCTGCAACAAGTAATCCTACAGCATCCCAGGCAGTATCAACAAGTACAGCTGCAGCAACCGTAAACAATGTATTATACTATCTGGACAATATCCCATTGTATCTTGGAACCAGAAAATGGATTCCATACTCATTTAAACCTGGAAAATATCTGTTTAATAAACTAGTATGGATTGGAAACAATCCGTCAATATTGTCCTATATATTCATGGCAATAATCTTAATTGGAATCATTTTATATCTTTACCAATTACTTAATAGGTACAATAGAGGAAAAATCTTAAAAAAGAGGGACAAATATTTCTATGCAAAAGTGATATTGTTTATCATTCCTTTGATATTCTATTTCATAAGCTTTACAAAGGTCTCATTATATACCTCCATATTATTAATTACAGTATCAGTCCTTGCATTGTTCAGACTCATTAGAAAAGCCGATTTAAAGTATATGGCAATAGACTTCATGTTTATATACTGGGGACTAGTGAATATCACATTCTATTCATACCACATTATTAAAACAGACAGATACGCAATTACATTCACACCTGTACTTGCATATATGATTGTTCTCGGATTGTATTTGATTTACATGAAACTTAAAGACCTTGAGATTTCAGAAAAAACACTGAATACAATCAAAGTCCTAATTCCAGTGTTACTCATAATAGGATCACTTGGATACACAGGATATTGCATTGGGGAAAACAGCCCACATACATTTGATAACCAAATGCCACAGGATATCATGGAGGCATCAGACAATCAAAGAGCAGTTACCGACTGGTTAATAAACCATGACAAGGATTATAGAAACAAAGAAATCTGGGCAGACGATTGGAGTGGAATAGCATTTAATCTTAGAATGGATGTAAATAACACCGCAAGCTATAAGAACCTATCAAACTTCACTACAGCTTTACTAAAAAACAATGTAGACTACTATATAGCTGAAGGTAAAAACGAAAATATAAGTTCAGAACACTATAAAATCATTAAAGAGGAAGGAAATATTGTACTTTATAAAAGAATCTGAGGAGTAATTATGAGAATTTTACATGTTGTACCATCATTTGTTCCATGCCTTGCTGCAGGGGGAGTCGTGAATGCGTCCTATCAAATAGCTAAAAAACAGGTCGAATTAGGTCACGAGGTATATGTCTTTACAACCGATACCTGTATCAACAGACTTGTATTTGAGAATAACTATGATGTGGATGTAGACGGAATACATGTATACTATTTTAAAAACATTTCAAACTCCTTTAAAAACAGGTTTACAATTGATACACCTAGGGGACTTAAGGGCCAGCTTAAAAAGCAGATTAAGAACTTTGATATCATCCATATACATGAACATAGACATACGCTTGCCATATTGGCCCATAAGTATGCCGTGGAAAATAACATCCCCTATATCCTACAAGCCCATGGATCCGTTCTACCTTTCTTTCAAAAGGAGGGTCTTAAAAACATATTTGATAAGATTTGGGGATTTAACATACTTCATGATGCAAAAAGGGTATTTGCACTTACAGAAACCGAAAAGGAACAATACCTTAAAATGAATGTGGAGGATAAAAATATTGAGATTGTGCCTCTTGGAATAGATCTTGAGGAATATAACAATCTTCCGAAAAAAGGGGAATTCAGAAATAAATACAAGATATCTGAAGATGAGAAACTGCTTATATTCATAGGTAGATTGAACCGCATAAAAGGTTTGGATTTACTTGTAAAAGGCTTTAATGATTATCTTAAAAATTATAATGATGACAATGTTAAGTTAGCCATTATAGGTCCAGATAACGGTTTTGAAGAGGAGATTGAAAAGCTTATAGATAAGTTCAATATCAATGACAAGGTAATTCTTACAGGCCCCCTTTATAGGGAAGATAAGCTTAAAGCCCTTGTAGACTCCAATATCTTCATTATGCCATCACAATACGAATCATTTACAACAAGTGGACTCGAGGCCATGGCCTCATGTAAACCTTTAATATTAACCAAATGCAATCATATCGCAGAATGGGTTGACGGAAACTGTGGAATAAGCTGTGACTATAATATTAAATCTCTATCCAAAGCCATCAACACATTAATTTCCGATGAGGAGCTTATGAAAAAATATGGTATGGAAGGTAGAAGACTAACAGAGGAAGAATACAACTGGGACAAGATCATAGATAAAATAATTAAAATCTATTCTAGAATCATATCAGAGAACAATAAATAATCCATAAGATTATTTAAGAAATGACTTTAAAAAGAATCTTTTAAAATCTTTGAAAAATTAGACTTTTAACCCCGTCTTAAAAAGTTAAGATTAAGTTTCCAAATAGACATAAAGGATTAAGGGAAACTAAGGATTAATCTTTTAAATAGCATGACTTAAACCAAGTAAATTATTTTTTAATAAAAATTAGTTAATGTAAGCTATAGATTACCCTCAGTAAATAGAATAGAATAAATCTGATTTAAACTATAATTTAGCAAATGTTAGATAGAATAAAAAATATATAATAATAAAAATATATAAGTAATATAATTCTATTAATTTTATAAGAAATTTTAAAATATTTAGTAATTTTCTAATATTTTCTAATTTAATTGAAAAGTTGAATACGTGGATTAAAATGAAGGTTGTGGTTTGTAAAAATTGTGGTGCTAATTTCCAAATAGATGACAATGAGGACATTAACACCTATGAGTGTTCTATTTGTGCTGGAGATTTAATGTATGATGACGATTATGAGAATATCCCATCAAATAGTAGAACCCAACGATTCAATACTGATTTTCTTGAAAAAACCTACAACATGGTCCAATGTGAGGATTGTGGTCTCAAATATCGTTTGGATAAGACAGACAACATCAACGATTACATGTGTACCAGCTGTGGAGGCAGACTCCAATATATCGATAAGAATATGGAACCGCGTAACTTCAAAGAAGAAACCTTCAGTAACCAATTAGAAAATGACATTATGGAAGAGCCTGAAGACTATGATGACGGTTATATCTATGTAGACCACAGTAATGATGAAGTTTATCAAAATGAAGATGACACATTCTATAACGGTTTTGTTGAGGATACATATTATACAGAGGATAAAGATCAAATTAACAGCAATCCTTTAGATGATGCGATTTATACAGACTATGAAGAAAACAACGATAATTTGAATCTTAACAATTATACAAGTTACGAGGACAATGTTGAACATAGCAAACACCCTTCCCTTTATCCCAGACAAGAGGAAAGTTTTGAGGCTGAGAAACTAGAGGTTCCGGATTCCCTTGACTATGATGAACTTAGAGGATATTTAATAGGTTCATTCAAGGAAAACATGGATAAAAGATACAAGTTATATAATCTGATGAAGGATAGAAAAGACACATATAACTCCAATAATAACTTAAACACTACCGAAAACAACTACTACAATAACATAAACACAAGTGTGAATAATTCCAGAAATACTGCCTATAAAGATAGAAACTCTGATATTAAGTCTAGGAGATTAAACAATTCTGAAAATAAAAATAACATTTTTGACGGGTCTTATAATGTATCCAAAATTGTAGGCGATGATTTAAAATTACCTAAAGAAGAAAAGTCTAAAAAGAGATTAGGTTTTCTAGACTGGGGAAATTCCAAATTTAAGGATATTAGGGATAGGGACCATAATAACGAAGACAATAATTTTAAACCCCAGATTGACCAACACCATTCTTTTATAAATAATTCAGATTACAGACAATCTGATGATTCTTTTTTTTATTCAAGTGATATTCTAAACCCTGATATGACACTTGAAAGTCTAGATAATATTAAAAAACAGAACCTTGTACCTGATCCTAACGAGACAAATGAACCTTACTCATACATCTATATCGGAATCGGTACCTTAGTAATGGTTCTCGGTTTTTTTGATACAATACGTTCCAATAGGACCTACAGTTTAATCTTTGTATTTATAGGAATGGGAATATTTGCAGTAGGACTTCTGAAAAATAGGGCATTTGATGAAAAGGAAAAAAGGGGAAGAATCATCCGTTCCAAACTGTTAACACTTCCTGAAAACTTCTATGTCCTATATTATGTCAAGGTTCCAGAATCCAATGACGGAATAAACCATGTTGTGGTTGGACCAACCGGAATCTATACCATTGTATCACAAAAGTATGATGCAAAGGAAGACAAAGATAGGATAAAACAGGAAAATGAAACTAAAGAACTAATATCACTTCTTGGCGAGGACAGTGATAAAAGATTGATTCCCGATGAAAATCCGATAACCTCCAAGTTTATTAATCCCAACCAGAAGGTCAGATTTGAACATAACAATAGAATCAAACAAAAGGTTTTAAGATTGTCCTATGAACTGGAAGACTTCTTAAAGGAAAATAATTTAGAATGTCCAATAGAACCCTATGTTGGATTTGTAAATCAGGATGTGGCCGTATTAAACAGTCCACTGAATGATGAGGATTATTTTATTGACGAATTATTAAATAAAATCGTCAATTCACCGGTTAAAATCAATTTAAATACGGTACATAAATGTGCCATACTCCTAACCCAATACTCAACTAAATGTTCCAATTAGATACAAAGTTAAACTTTTAAATTATAGAAAACAAGAACGAGTAAATATTTATATATGTGAATATATTAATTTATTAAATATGAGTTTATTGAGGGGAAAAATCATGTCTGAAGAAAAACCTTTAAAGATGGAAACAAAACTATATGATTCTATTGCCTATGGATACCTATATGGATTAAATCAAAGGATTCCTGATGAAGAATTTGAAAAGGTCAAACCTTATTTTAGAGAATTTAGAAGAAAGGATTTTGTCTCAGGAACAACCAAAATTACAGGTCGTCCAGACGGATGGAGATGTCTTGAGAAAGATGTTCCAAAAGTTGAAGAAATTCTTGGAATAACAGACACTCTTGAGAAACGTTGGAAGAAGGTGGATGATGCATTTAAGGATCCTGAAAAGAAACAGATGCTTAAAGACCAATGCCTAGACTGGTTGAACACATTATTTATAATGGGAGGAACCCGGCCAAAACAAGATCTAAGTAGACTTGCAATACATTCATCTAAAATCTATGATCCGGAAGACAGCTTTAAAAATGGAAGGGAAGGGGGCAGAGGAAGTTTGTTTATCTACACACCTCATGGAATGTGGTATATCAAAAACAACAGTTTTGAAGGAAGCGACCCATCATTAAACAATGTTTATATGAAGGACGGCAAAGGAGCTATTGGATATAGATTAATGTATGAAGATATTGTAGATACCCTTATTAGAGTATATACTGAGGAGAATCTTTACACTGGAGACCAATTATATTAGGTTTAATCTATAAACTTAACAACCCCACTTTTTTATGCTATTTTTAAAAACCTGTAAATTTTTACATTTTAACTAATTTTTAGAAATAAAATTGTTATAATCCTTTAATTCT
>NZ_BAGX02000023.1 GCF_000320505.1 Methanobrevibacter boviskoreani JH1 | reverse complement strand
TAATTCTGCAATTATTTTTTAAAAATATTTAATTTAATACTTCTTTTAATACTTAAAATCTTTAATAAATAAAAATTAATTAAATACTTCTTTTTAAATACATAAAACATTAAAATAAAATATTTAGTTTAATACCTCCTTAATATTAAAACATTTAAACAAGTATTTTCACCTTTTTAGATAAAATTAAATTTAAATATTTTCTATTGAATTTTTAAAGTTTATATGAAAATATTAATTAAATTATAAAAAGAAAGTAAACATGATTAATAAAATTTTGAGGAATATCTATGGGACTAACTGATAAAATTGTAGAAATTAAAAGAAAAAGATATACTAATAATGTTAAAGCCTCTTGTTTATCATGTGGTAAGGACCTTAAGGTAAATGGTAAAAGTATTGTTAATTCAAATACAACCCTTAAAGATAATGTTAATTTTAATGGCATGACAATTCAAGGAAAAGGACATGTAACAATTGGATCAAATTTCCATTCAGGTATTGACTGTATGATGATTACAGATTTTCATAATTATGAGGGTGATGCGATACCTTATGATTCAACAGTAATATCAAAAGAAATCATAATTGAGGATAATGTTTGGATTGGAAATCGCGTAATTATTCTTGGTGGAGTTCATATTGGTGAAGGTGCCATTATTCAAGCCGGAAGCGTAGTTGTAAGTGACATTGAAAAATATGCGATAGCCGGAGGACATCCTGCAAAAGTTTTTAAATATAGGGATATCGGCCATTATGAGAGATTAAAGTCCAAAGGTAAATTCCACTAAATTATTTAGATTTTTAAATATTATATGAAAAAACAAAAAATTTAAATTCCTAAAACTCAAAATTTTACAATGAAATTACAAGTGAATTTTAATAAAAAGTGATATTATGGATTTAAGAGATGAAGAGGGAAGAATGTATCACATTAAAGTAAAGCCATGTGAAATTGGAGAATACGTTCTACTTCCAGGAAATCCTAAAAGATGCGATAAGATTGCGAAATACTTTGATAGACCAAAACTTATTGCAGACAATAGAGAGTATATAACTTATACAGGATATTTAAATGGAGTAAAAGTAAGTGTATGTTCAACAGGTATTGGGGGACCATCAACTGCAATTGCCGTTGAAGAATTAGTTAAATGTGGAGCTAAAACATTACTTAGAGTTGGAACATGTGGTGGAATCCGGAAAGACATAAAAAGTGGAGACATAATCATTGTACAAGGTGCAATAAGAATGGATGGTACAAGTAAAGAATATGCACCAATTGAATATCCTGCAATTGCAGACATTGAAATAATTAATTCATTAATAAAAGCAAGCAAAGATTTTGACTATGATTACCATGTTGGAGTTGTTCAAAGCAAGGATTCTTTTTATGGACAACATGACCCTGACTCAATGGCAGTGTCTCATATCCTTAAAGAAAAATGGGAAACATGGAAAAAGTTAGGAGTTTTAGCATCAGAGATGGAATGTGCTACATTATTTACAGTAGCATCACACTTACATGTACGTGCAGGTGGAGTGTTACTTGCAATACTTAACCAGGAGAGAAATACTGAATATGGAGATGATGATGTATTTCTGGATACTGAAAGATCTATTGAAACAGCTATTGAAGCTTTAAAGATCTTAATTAAAGAGGACAATAAATAGTTTTATTGTATTAATTATTTATTATAACAGTTTAAATTCATATAAATTTAAAAGTATTATGGCAACATATTAATTTCTTTTTTAAAGAGTATTGAAATGATTAAGAGGATAACTAGAAAAACAATATAATATTCATAATGTTTTTTCCGCAATCTTATATGGCTACGTGAATAAAATACTCTAAAGCCAATTGAATAAACAATTACAAAAACTATTACATACCAACGCACAAATATCCCCCGCTTAAAGAGAATTATTAATGATCAAGAATATAAAGAATTAACGCTTCCAATAGACAAATAATAGCCGTATAATCCTTGATTCTTCCAGAATCTTTTTCATCATTAGTAAAAGAATAATCACTAGTAACTCTAGTAGTAAGTATAATTGTCAGAAAAAACAACGCTAATATAAATTTAAATATCTTCATATTCCACCTATACTGAAACATGATCTACCACAAAAGTTCCACATTTATTTAAAATATAACTTCTTATAATCTCTTTAGTTATTTCTTTCTTGTTTTCACCAATTACTTTGTTTTTTGTATATTTGTAGTAGCCTTTAGTTAAGCCTATTTTCCAAACATTTTCTTGTATGCCTTTTTTTATTTCGGGACGAACAGTTTTAATAGCTTTAACTACACTTTTTGTTTTAACTGATTTACTGACAACATTATATTCTGAACCTAAATCACATGCATCCAATCCCATGGATATTCCAAATTCCAATTCATTTCGCTGTGTAAAATTCATGCTGATCTTCTTGGTTTTCTTGTCAACATTTATAAGACCGGAACTGTAGGCAGTACAGATTGTACCTGCAACCAACAATGGCACACCTACAATAGCACCAGCACCAGATAATGTCATTATCAATCCTGCATTAACCATAAAACCACCAGCAATACCTGAAAGCATTCTAGGATTAGAAACATCTTCATATATGTAATTTACAAGATTCCTCACACCTTTATTATTTATTCTTGAATACACCTGATTGTATATTGTTGAATATATATTATGTATCTCTGATTTTAATATGTTTTTTAAGTTATTTATTATTTTTGAAGGTCTTAAAAAATTGTATGACCCTAAGATCATTCCACCATTAAATTTGTATTTCCTATTTAAATAATTAAAAAGTATATATGAACCAAATCCCCCATATTCTGTATAAGCAAGATATGAAGTGTTGTCAGATAAACCAAAATACGTATTATTTTTATTATTTAGGTAAATCTTCTCCATTAAGTAGGCCTAATATAATTTCACTTACAGCACAAGTAGAATTATCCCCGTTTAAGCCCATCACATATTCTTCTAATATACTGGTTATGTAACTGATTCTGTTTAATGATTGCTTAAAATTATAGTAATCTTGACTATAAAATGCAGATGTCCAATTCCATACACTAATACATCTCCCCTTTACCGTAAGATATGATTCAATTAGATAATAATAATTATCAATTTCCCAGTTTATGTTGAATTCCTCTGAGACTTCATTGAATGATTTAATCATTAACCAGTTGTAAGCAAGGTTATTTAGATATAATTCATATGCAATTTTATCTGCTCCGGTATAATTTATTATGTTATTTGTTGAATTTTTCATTAAATCATCATTAATGATGACCCCAGTATTGATAAGTATGCTTTCTATTGCTTCATATCCTAATTTACTTGTCCAATTAGTTTCATTAAATAGATATTGATTAGCTACTCCACCATATGATAAGATAATATAATTAATATTTTCATGAATGAAATCGAAACTATTATATTTTCCATGATTATTTAAAGATATTGAAGTAACGACAGGTTGATAATCAACACCCCAGTTACTTGAATTAACATTTATTTTTAAATTATTAGTTAAATAATTTTGAGTAGTGCTAGTGTAAATTTCTGAACTAAAAAACATTGAAGCAACAATATTTTTACCATAGTAAAATTTAACATTACAAATATTCTTCTTCGAATATTTTCCACCATTATAAATAACATTTAAACTATAAAGTTTATCTTTATTATATCCAAGATATCTTATAAATATATTTAATCCATCGGAGTATAATAAAAATCCGACACTTGTAATGGTTAAATTCTTTTTTACCTCAGTAATATTTTTTGTATCATTTAACGAGAAGAAATAATACTTATTATTTTTTAAACTAGTTGCTCCAGATTCAGTGTAATCATAAGTGTATTTATATAATTTGTTGTTTTTATAAAATCCTAATAAACGACCATAAGGCACAGTTAAATTCTTAACTACATCTTTTCCTGTAACAAGTTCATGAAATGTTATTTTGTTTTTAGATGTTATGTTTATTGTGTAAAGTAAGTTTGGTTTATAATATGCATCAATATTAAACTCTGTAGTTACTGGAGCATATATTTCATTACCTTCAAATTTACATATTACTTTGTATGTATTCGGGTTGTTCATGTTTATTTGTAGCCTAAATGTTCCATTTTCATTTGTAATTCTTGGATAATTTTTTGTTACATTTTTATTAACAAATAATATACTTAAAGGCACGTCTGTTATAGGATTTCTAAATTGATCAGTTAATATTCCAACAAAATATTCACCTTTACTATGTATAATTAAATTTTTGCTATGTACATAAGTAGGAATGCTTGTTTCATTTGTAACAATTTTTAGATTAAATGTTTTAGATGAACTTAAATAATTTTTATTGCCCATATAAAAAATTAATATATAATAATTCCCCAGGTTAATATTTAATGTAGGAATTTGAACTATTCCCTCTTCATTGGTCCTTGCTGTTAAGTTTCTAATTAGATTTAAATCTTGATCAATTATTTTGTAGATAACAGTTTCATTAACTAAATTAACATTATAAGAAGATAGTTTGATGTTTAGATCTCGGTTTCCATTTTTAACAATTAAATCTTTACCTTCTATGAATGTTTTATCCTTGACATTTAAAGTAAAATTATAGTTTAATGGATTATATGCTTCATCCCCCTCAAATGCAAAATTAATAATATTTTGTCCAATTGGTAAAGTTTTATTGAATTTCACATATCCTAAATCATCGGATTTTAAAATATAGCTTCCGTTATCTGTATTTAATGTTACTGTGTGGTTTACTACTGGAAATCCCTCATCATTTACCATATAAAAAATCAGATAATTATCCGAGAATAGTGTATCGCTTTTTATTAATAATGTTATGTTTGATTTAATGATTCTTATTGAATATTTAACTGTAGTTGTTTTAAACAGTTTATCTCCATCAAATATGGCCGCCAAATTATATAATCCAGGATATAAATTTAGATTGTAATATATATTTCCCCAAAAATCAGTTGTATAGTTAAAGCTTTTATTTCCTACATTTAGACATAATATTTTATTTTGTAATCCTCTGCCTTCTGTATCAGTGATTCTTATTTTACCATAAACTGAACCATAATTAAACGTATAATCTTCAGAAATTATGCTGGTATTTGTTAAATCATCAGTATAACCAATATATGAATTAGTTATGTTTGTGATATTTGTAAATCTAGAATCAAAATTATAATTGTCATTAAATTCATAATTGATGGTTTCATCTGTGGTATTAACACTATTACTTTCTATATAAATTTTGGATGGTAAAAATGAACTTAAATTATAAAATGACAATATTTTTGAAAAACAGAAGGTGTATGTTTTAAAATCTATACCTGTAGATGTATAATTGCTTATGTAACTTGGAAGATAATTATTATCTTCCACAAAATCTACTAAAGCATTTACTAGGCGAATATATGTATAGTAACTTAATGTTTCATTGTTGAATATAATATTTTCATAGTTTGCAGCTTTGTAAATGTATGGTAAGCTTATTGTTTCATTTGTGTTTTCATCATCTATTTGGCTTATGGTTTTTGCCATAAGGTATGAGAATTCAAATACGCTTAAATTTGTATCGGAGATTGTAGTATTTCCTGGTAGTGTGTGGTTTTCAAAAATAGTATTTTTAAGTGTAATTGCCTTATTAATGATGTCTTGTATTTTAAAGGATTTTGTGAAGTTGTTTATATAAATTGATCCATATGAAAATGCTGAGGAGTTTTCTGGATTATTACTATTGTAATTTAGATAGATATTATGATAACCTGGGCTTAATTTTAAGAAATAGGTGCATAGTCCACTGCTATCTGATGTTAAGTTTATTTTTTCACCTTCACAGTATAAGGTTACTGTTTTATTTATTAATGGGTATCCTTGATTGTCCATTAATTTAAAATTAAAGGGTTCATAGGGTGTTATGTTATCTGATACATCTATGAAGAAGGGTATTCTTTTTAATACTGTTACGGTGACTTTTTTGGATGCTGATGCATATGTTGATGTTCCATCATATTTGATGGTTGCATTATATGTTCTTGGCCAAAGATTAATGTTTAAACGAGCCATTCCATCGGAATTAATAGTTCTGTTATACGTTTTTCCGCAAATGGTAATGCTTATTTTATGGTTTACTAAGGGATTATGATTATTATCATATAAATAAACGTCTAAAGCAGTGTCGTTTAGGAAATATTTAACTAAATCATTAGCAACTAAATTAACTGGAATTTTATTATTATTTTCTTCATTTAATGATTCCTCTGTCTTAGAATTATCTGAATCTAGATTATTTTCAGAGCCTTCAGTATTTATTTCATCAATATCCTCATAATTATAATCTTCAATATTATTATCATCATTATTATTGTTTGTATTGTTTTCTATGATTATGCTTTGATTTGAATTGTTTGTATTGTTTTGAAGTATATCCTCAGGGTTGTTTACAGTAGTATTTGTATTGTTTGTGGCTGAAATTGAGGATATGCTTAAAACTACAATCACAAGTATAATCAGAAGAAAATATATAATATAATATCTTTTCATAACTCAATTTACTCCCGTTAAAAAAAATATTTATATAAAATATGGTATTTGTATATAAAATACGGTATTTTAATAAACAAAATATGGAAATTATTCACTTTTATTTTTTTGATTTAAATAAATTTTAATAATTTTTTAAGTTTATATAAATATAATTTTTTTAACTAGTGTTTTTTATATTTAAAGCTATGTTTAATTATTATTTAAAATTTTTTAAAATAAATAAAATCAACGTTATTTTAATAATTAAAAAATTTAGCTAAAAATAATAGCCGATCAAACTTTAAAAAATACCAACAAGAGTTTTACAATTATTAAAATTAATAAGAATAAAAGAATCCATTGATAAAATGGAAAAATAAGTTAAGAGAATAAAAATAAAAGAGAAACCATAAATTAAACAAATAGAATAACCATTATAATTAATTTAAAAGGATATTAATAATCATAAGGTTAATAATAAAAATAAAATATTATTAATCTATTTTACAAATGACTTAATTAAATCAAGCTCCTTTTTGCTGATTGTTCTAAATGCAAATATCAATACAAAGTAAATAGCCGCACCTAAAATAGATACCCATATAATATTAATAATACCAACTGGATTAACTAGATAAACAACAACACCCATAATAGCTGATGCAACAACAATCTTAATCGAAGAGTTAACCTCAAATGGTAGGCCCATATAACGTCTGGATACAAGTGCAGTAACAATAAATGCAAAGGCATAAGATATTAAAGTAGCAATTGCTGCACCTAAAATACCCATAAATGGTATGAATATGATGTTTAAAACAACATTCAAGATTGCAACAAAAATCCAAAGTTTACCTAGAACCTTGGTATTCTTTTCCAATATTAAAATATTATTTGTAATACCATAAAGCCCCATAAATACAGCACCAAGGGCCACAAATGGAGTAATGATAAATCCATGGTTTGCAATGTCAAAGGTCGTGATACTTAAGAGTAAAGACTTTGAAAGAATGCTCAAACCAACGGCTGCAGGAACAGTCAATAATAGATAATATTTCATTGAATATCTTAAGAAATTATTAACTTCCTTCATTCCACCATTTTCATAATATTCCGGAAGAACAGCTGGAAGTAAAACTGCAAATGGAGATAAAAACATTAAAAGAATGCTACCAATTGAATATCCTGGAGAATACCAACCAACAGCAGCCGAACCTAAAATAATACCCAACACATATTTATCTGAGGAATCAACAACCCAACTAGATACGTTTGATGGAACTGTTGGAAGTGCAAACTTAATCTCTTCCTTTAAAGTATTAAATTTAAATCCAAAACCAAGATCCCTTATAATATTAATAGACATCATTAGAAATACAGCAAAATAACCTGTAAATAATCCCCAAACTACAATATCTAATGGATAATGATTCATTGTAAGATAGATACACACAAATACCCCAATATAGCTTTGAAGTATTAAATATATGGAATATCTTTTCATTCTTTGTACTGTCCTATAAAATGTAATCAACATGAGATTAACACAGGCAAAGAATGAGATGAATACTGTAATATACAATATTTTCAGATTACCATTAAACAATGAAGCTGCAATAGGCTTTGCAAATAATACACATAAACCACATATGATTAGGGTAAAGATAGTTGTGACAGTAATCATCGGATAAAATGACTCTTTAAACTTAACCTTATCATGTTCTGCAGATAAAAATCTTACCATAGTATATGGAAGTCCCAGATTTGCAATATTTGGAAGAAGTGCTATAGTCGTTAAAACTTGAGCCCATATACCATATTCTGCAGTTGAAAAGGATTTAGTAATAATTGGAATGAAAATGAGGCTACTTAAAGATATTAATATATTTGTAATACCTACAAGCCCCACTCTTTCTACAAACAATTTATATGCATTCAAATTATCACCAATAAAACAAGTTTAAATTAGTATCTAAATTCATAACTGAATTATACAAAACATAAAAAATATTAAACAAATCTTATATTCTTCAACTTTAATATTTAAAAAATTAAATAAATTGAAAAAAGTTACCTATTGATAATATTTTAATCTTAATATATAAAATTTAGTCTTTAAAAGATTACAATAAAAATAGAATTTTATCAGTATCACTAAAAAATAGATAAAGATTTAAAATATTTCAAAGATTCTAGAATATTAGAAGTAAAAATAGGTTTTAAAAACAGAAAAAAAATGATTTTAAGTAGATGTAAAAATAAAATTTAATTAAAAAATAGCCAATAATCACTGGATTTTCTTAAAAGAAGACATAATATTTAAGATTAGGAGATTATATTTTAAGGACACTTTGATTAGAAAAAGTTAAAAGATTAGAGAAAATATTAATTCTCTTCTAATAGAACTATGTTTTTAGGATCTACTTTTAAATAATTGGGAATGTCAAACTCATGTTCATAAATCTGCTTATCGACTTTCCACCATATACCATTTGCAAGTGTTATTTCCCATTCAAAAGGTCTTTCTAATTTACTTGCATTTAAGGTTCCAACTACATTTACATCATCTTTTCTTGAAGGATGGAAATCATGGGCCCTTATTCCGATATGGGTAATGTTAGGTGAAATCTTCTTAGCTACTTCAAATTCAACATCCCAATCTAAAGCCTTAAGATGATAATCATCAATCATCTCAATTTTAGAAATATTTTTAAGTCCAGTAAGTTTAGCGACTTGGACATTTCTAGGATTTTCAAAGATTTCATGGGTAGTTCCCTTTGCAATAATTTCGCCTTTGTCCAATACTAAAAGCTCATCACAGAATTGAAATGCTTCATCACGGTCATGAGTAACTAAGATTGACAAACCGTCAAAATCATCCAGTAAATTAATTAATTCAATACGTAATTTTTCCTTTAAAACTGTATCCATTGCACTGAACGGTTCATCCAACAATATAACATCGGGACCATAAGCTATAATGCGAGCTAAAGCTACCCTTTGTTGTTGACCACCTGATAGCTGTCTAGGATATCTTTTTTCTAATCCCTCTAAATGAAAACGCTTAATCATGTCAGATACAATGCTTTTATCATCATCCTTAGATAAACCACATGCAACATTTTCCTCAACAGTCATGTTAGGAAATAATGCATAATTTTGAAATAAGTAACCTACCTTCCTATCTTGAGGTTTCAAATTAATTTTTTTATTTGAGTCATAATAAATTGTTTCTTTATCAGTGGTTAAACTTACAACACCACTATCAGGATCCACAATTCCTGCAATGGATTTTAATGTCATACTTTTACCGCCACCGGAAGGTCCAAGAATACCTAAACAACCCTTTTTTAATTCAAAATCGACTTCCAAATCAAATTCTTTAAGTTCCTTTTGAATATCTACTTTTAACAATTTATTACCCATAATCTAAACACCACAAATAAAAAATAAAAAAAATAGTTTATTTCCATTGTTTTTCTTTACGTATAGTAACATAATCCATAATGAAAATAGCTATAAATGCAATTATAACAATGAATATTACATAATTAGAAGCGTCCATCATATTTCCTGCTGCTACCTCAGAATAAACAGCCATTGGGAGAGTCCTGGTTTCTCCTGCAATATTACCTGCAAGCATAGCAGTTGCACCGAACTCGCCTAAACCACGGGCATAAGCAAGAATTCCCCCACTAATGATTCCAGGTAATGCATTTGCAAATAAGATTTTCCAGAAAATTTTCCACTCAGACATACCTAATGTACGGCCAGCATCCAATAGGTTAGAATCCACTTGTTCATATGCACCTCTAGCAGAACGATACATTAATGGAAAGGACATGACTACTGCTGCAATAACAGTTGCAGACCATGAAAAAGCAATTTTCACAGAGAAGTATTCAATTAAAAAACGACCAATAGGTCCTCTAACCCCAAAAATATACAATAAAAAGAATCCTACAACGGTAGGAGGTAATACGATAGGTAATGTGAAAATACCATCAAGAACGATTTTTATTGTGTCGTTTTTAATTTTAACAATGATCCAAGCAACAATCAAACCTAGAAAAAAGGTTATCAAGATTGATAAACTTGCTGTTTTCATTGAAATTCCAATAGGTGTCCAATCCATCATACATATCCCCATATTATTAACTATTTACTAACTATAAAAAAAATATTAAATAAATTTAATTATGAATAGTAAATCCATAATCTTCAAATACTTGTTGAGCTTCTTGAGATTGTAAGAATTCCATGAATTTTTGTGTAGCAGTATCATTTTCAGAAGATTTAAGAGGAGCTACAGGGTAAATGATAGTTTTTAAAGAATCTTTAGGAGCTTCACATACTACTTTAACATCATCGTTTGATTTAGCATCAGTAGCATATACAATACCATAATCAGCAGAACCTTGAGCTACTTGATTTAATACAGCAGTTACATCTGTAGCTAAGGATAATTTAGGCTCAACATCATCCCATATACCGAGATTATGTAATGATTCATTAGCATATTGTCCAGCAGGTACAGACTTAGGATCACCAATAGCAATAGTACCATTTACATCTTTTAAATCTTTAAATGAAGATACGTTAGTATTTGAATCAGCAGGTACAATTAAAACAAGCTTGTTTTCTAAAGATTGAACATTAGTACTGTTATCAACTAAACCTTCATCAACTAAAGCATTCATCTGTTTATTACCTGCAGACATGAATACATCTGCATCTAAACCATTTTCAATTTGTTTTTGTAAATCCCCACTAGAAGCATAAGTAGGAGTAACTTTTACACCAGGATACTTTTCCTCAAACATCGGAATTAGTTTCTGATCATAGACATTTTTCAAACTAGCTGCAGCAGCCACATGAACTTCCTGTCCTTGTAAACTATTATCTGAGGAAGAAGTATTAAAAGAACCAGTAGCATATAAACCTACTACAACAGCCGCTATTATTACAATTATAGCAACTATTAATATTTTCATATTTCTCTCCATAATATACACCTAAAATTATATTATACAAAAATTACCAACATCATATACAAAATAATCCACAATCACCAAATAAGTAATCTGAACAAATCTTATATACTTACAATTTATTGATACAAAAAGGACTACATATTTTAATTTATTGTCAAAAAATATTCTAAATGAACCATATATAAATAAAATTAACCATACAACATATTATTTTGTTCAATTTTCAATGTTTTTCATTTATATTTAATATCTTTCTAAATTAAAAGTTGAATATGTTGGTTGTATCTTTATTTAATAATAATGATATATAAAATTTTTCATATCGAAATAAAGTACCTATCATTTTTTAAATCAATAATCAATTTTCATATAAAAGATTAAAGTAAAAAGGAATAAAAAACGAATATTTTAATAATTATAAAATTTAAAGTAAAAAAAGATATAACAACGAACAAATATTCGATTTACTATGAAATTCATTTATAAAAACATGATAAATTTAAAAAAAAATAAACAGTTTAAAAATTGAAAAATAGAATTTTTAAGATTAAATTAGAAGATTAAAAAAACAATTAAAAATTATAAATAGAAAAACCGATAAGAAAATGAATTTATTTACATATCACAGTTTATTAATAAAGGTTAATAAATTATCTTTCTAAATAAATCCTCATCAAAAGATTTGAAAATATAATCTTTATCATATGTTTTAGGAGTAAAGTCCAGGTTATTTATTAAGTCATTTACAGAGGAGACCAATCTAACTATATTCTCCTCAATTAAATTCTCAACATATTCAACACCTGGAAGATCTACGATGAATGTTTTACAATCAAACTGAAGACCTTCATAGATAGCTGTAGAGAATGCTCCTACCTGATACTGGCTTTCTGCAAATAGTTTATATAACGGAGTTTTACTATCATCAATAACCTCAAAATTACTAAATTCGGAGGCCTCTAAAAGCTCTGGATAGTTTACTTTCCAGTTTTCATATTCTCCCGGATGTAATTTATAGACTATCTTAAACCTCACATTTCTATTGTTTAGTTTAACTAAAAGCTCATAAGCAAATTTAGATAAATATTTACCGATTACTCCCTGTGAAATAAATAGTATTTGATTTTTGTTCTTTTTAATATTTACAAAATCCTTGGAACATTCCTCAAAATAAGGATAGCCCAAAGGTATGATATTATTTTTTTTAATTGGATAAGTACATGCATCAGCCCAGTAATCTCCGAAACTCAACAGTTTATCTGGAAAATACTCGATAGTACTTAATGTATTGTTTTTATTTACATTAACAATATGTTCATTTGGATAACTATATCCCAGATGATAATTACTTATTGTACCATGTTGAAGTTCCAAAACCTCAACACCCAAATCTTGACATGCAGCAACTAAAGCCTTGTTTTCATAAGCAACCACCACATAAACCTGTTTAGGGGATTTTTTAAGAATCAATTTTTTATATTTCTCATATTCGTACTCAAAGTTAAGAATATGATCCTTAATTATATCTTCCAGATTATCCATATGGATATTGAATTGGATTAAGAATTCGTTGTAGATATCCTGAATCAATTCCTTCTCCTCATCGTTAAAATGAATACTGTTTGTTTTCTTATGAATATATGAACCTAAAAGTATTCTATCATTATATCGGATATTTTTAGATTTATTAGTATAATGCTTATTAAGGTAAGGAGATTCGATAATCTCATAAGATTTACTATACTCCTCTAAATATCTTGTTAAAAAACAGGTGTAAATATCCCTATACTGGTCCTGATACATTACCTTACGGGGATGATCAAATATTAGTACATCGACCTTATCCTTTCCACTGAAAGGATTGGACTTTATACTATTTTTAATGAATGGTAAAAAAGAGTTGATTTTATCAATTATAGTTAATGATTGTTGTTGAGCAGAACCAAAAGTGTTTAACTTTCTTGCAACATCATAATACAAATACATCCTAACTAATTGCCAAAAATAGACACCATGAATCTTCTCATGATTTAAATTAAATTTACTTTCAATATCAAAAAAAGCATTTGCAATTTTTTTAACCGACCACATTTCAGATAACCTTAATTAAAAAATTATTATATTATAAAGATAGTATAACTTTGTTAAATAAATAGTTTTTCTTTAAAGAATTTAGAAAAAAATTAATATTTCAACATAAAAAATGATTTTTTAGGGTCTCCACAATAATTAGCAGATACTATATTCCCAATTCTTTTTTCAAATTCACTGATAAATTCTATTGAGGGCACGGTTCTAAACTCCACCATCAAACCTGCATCGCTAATCATATAGACTTTAAAGTCAGATAGAAATCTTCTTTTAGATAGACCCATATCTGTAAGAACTGATTCGATAGTTAAAATCAAATCAGACTGGGATTTTAAAATACTTTCATTCAACTGATCTAATTCTAATTGATTTTCAGATTTACTGCTGGATAAATCCCTTTTACTTTTAAGAAGATTTAAATAATCATCGATTACCTTATAACTAGACATTCTACACCTACAATACATCACCTAATCAAATTATTCAAACATATCATAACTTAAAATATCATCAGAGTATATGTTAGATTTTGCTGTCTTTCCAATGACACTATCAATTTTATCTGGAGAGATACCTGAGCCGGGACGCTTAAACGTTAACATCTCCTCTGTAATTGTTTGACCTTTTTGAATATCCGATGCAGCGACAATTGAACGTCTTGCCTGAAGACGGGATTCACTTTCACATGGAAGTGGAACCTTTTCATATTGACCATTAATGGTATTTATAAATCTAATATTGTCCTTAAATACCCGTACATCATCAGGATCCATTGCATGGTAATGATCATTACCTTTTAAAGTTTTATCCAATGTGAAATGTTTCTCAATGATGTCTGCACCATAAAGATAGGCAGTTGTTAAAGTTAGCATCTTATCATCAGGTTTAGTATGATCGGAATAACCAATATCATAATCTGGAAAAGTATCTTTAAGATTTTTAATCATTAAAAGATTTGCATCCTCAAAATCGGTTGGATAAGACAGAACACAGTGCAATATTCCAATTTCAATATCCGGATTTGTATCCTCAATAACCTTTATAGAATTCTTTACCTCCTCCATTGTAGAGGCACCGGTTGATAATATTATAGGTTTTCCCTTAAGTGCAATCTTCTTGATAAAAGGAATATTGTTTAAATCAGAAGAGGATATTTTATAAACATCCATAAACTCATCAAGATAGTCAACAGATTCAAAATCAAATGGTGTGGATAAAAACATTATTCCTATCTCATTACAATAGTCTGCAAGTTCCCTATATTGGTCTTTTCCAAAGGAGTCAAATTTCTTAAATAGCTCAAATTGGCTAGTTGTAGGTTCTTCGTTTAAATCCCAATATGCCGGTGAATTCTTACTGGCAATTGTTTCTGCCTTATATGTTTGAAACTTTACTCCATCACAACCAGATTCTTTTGCCTCTTTAACCATTAATTTTGCAGCTTCCATGTTAGAGATATTTTCCTTTTTTGCAATATCATAATAGTTCACACCAATTTCCGCTATTAAAAATGGTTTATTCTTAAAAATACTCATTTAATTCACCAATATACATATTTAATTATTGAAAATAGAATAGACAAACAATAAATTAAAAACAATGATTTTAGTTTTAAAATCACAATTCACTAAAGTCTAGTTGACCTGTTTTTAATTCCTTCTTCCTCATGTTCTGTCTATACTTGATTCTTAGAATATTCATGATATTCTCATAACCATGCTTTAAATCAATCTTCCTCATAGATTCCGCTAGTTCCTCCCTTAGCTCGAAGTTATTTAGAAGTTCTATAAATGTATCGATAATCTCATCCTCACTAACATTACTACCTAAACCAAGGTTTATGAAACCATTTTCCCTTGAGCCAAACTTATGGGTTAATTCCCTTTCGTTTTGACATAAACATATACAAGGTACGGCAAGTGATGCAACCTCATACATTGTTCTTCCTGCAGAAGTGAATATAATGTCCGCCTTAGCCATATACTCACTCATATTTTTAACGTTCTCAAGGATTCTGACATTAATATTTCCATCATATTTACTTTTAATTCCCTCTTTATCAGAATAGCCTAAACCTAAAATGACCGTAATGCTCTTATTATATCCGGAGTCTAAAATAGCTTTTAAGGTTTTTTCTGTAAGATTATTAGGATCAGTACCACCAAATGTTAAAAGGACCTCACCAACCTCTTCCTGAATAAATTTGAATGATTGATAGTAGAATTCTCCCCTTAGCATATAATAGTCAGGACCTGCATAGAGGTTTGGAATATCATCATTATGTTCATACAATGCATCAAATACAACATCGGCATATTTTGTTCCGGGACCTAAGTCTTCAAAATTGATTAAGAAATAATCCAAATCCTTAAGTTGTAACATATAATTCTCGTCAGTATCAAGAATATCGTTAATTACAATATCCGGATTATAACTAATGATCTTTTCAATTAAATCATCCTTGCCATTGTGAGTAATATACTTATAATTATGACTACTTACAATCTCAATTCCAAGGGGTTTATTCTCATCTAACAAGAACATGACCTCATGATTTGTAAGTTTGGATGCCAAAGACAAACATCTATAGACATGACCTGTTCCAATAATGTTAGTCGCATCTGTTTTTAGGATAATACGTTTCCTATTTAGAATCTTTTCTGCAACCCACCAATCCTCATAATTATCTATATCCACACTTTCATCTTTGGATACCTCAATCAGACCAATGTTTTCACCAATACGGGAGTTTTCAGTTACATAATTTCGTTTAGTACCTAAAATAGCTCCTGTTTCCTTATATGTCTTAGGCAAATATTGCCTATTCAATCTTTCATTATACAATGGATAGAAGGAGTCTTTAGACTCATCATATCCCCAAGTCAATGCCCTATCATCCACAACACTGATAATTGTATCAAAGTCATTTGTTGCCAATTGTTCTATAGCATGATTTAAAGTGGATAGTTTAAGAAGAGGGGAGGTTGGCTGAATAGTAAAAACCAAATCAAATGTATCCATTAACATTTTCTCCTCACGAACCACCGCATCATAGATTACAGGATCAAGTGGAACATCATCACGTGCTAGTTCTGAACTTCGAAATAATGTGGAAGCACCATATTTACTTGCAATAAATTGTATTTTAGTGTCGTCTGTTGATACCACAACTTTATCGACATATTTAGATTGTTTAACAGTACTTATTACGTGAGCAACTAAAGGCTTATCTGCTAAAAACCTAATGTTTTTACCAGGAATACTTTTAGATCCGCCTCTTGCCGGAATAACTACTAATACCTGTTTATTTTCAATCATAGAAATAACCTTAAAATAATAAATAATAATAGTATATTTTATATCTATATATAATATTAAATCTTACTAATTTAACCCAAAGTATTAATGGCTAAGATTTTTAAAACATATCTTAATATATGGAATATATTAAACTAAAAACTTTAATTAAAATATTCTAAATATTTAATTAAAAAAAACTTGTTGTTAAATAAATAATTTGGGATCAAATAAATTATTTTAATTATAAAAAGATAATATTAATTAAAACTTATTAAAATCCTATAAAATTATAGATTAATTAACTTATAATTATTAATTTAGAAAAATATTAGACCAACCCACTAATTTTCTTAAAAAAATAAATAACGATTAAAATGTCTGAAAATGAAAATGAAATAATAAACAAAATTCCAATTAAGAATATTTATTATTTGTTAAGTTATGCATATACTTATCTTAAAATAGATGAAGATGTTCTTAAAGAATCTGAAGACTTTAGACATGCAGAAGATTTGTTTGCAAGGATTTTAATAAACTCCTTAAGTTCCCTAATTAAAAGCGGATTTTATAGAAATTACATTGTTCAAAACGACGATACTTCAATTATTAGAGGTAAAATAAATATTTCAGAATCTATAAAAAGGCAGACATTAGTAAATAAAAGATTAAATTGCAGTTATGACGAATTTGATAAAAATGTAAAATTTAATCAGATTATTAAAAGTACAATCCAATATTTAATAGAACTACAAAATTTAGATAAAAAATTAATCGAAGATTTAAAAAAATTTAGACCTTATTTTCAGGATATCTCCTTGATAAAACTTACAAAAGAAACATTTCGCTCATTAAAATGGAATAAAAACAATAAATTCTATAGATTGCCAATCCACATTTGTCAATTAATATATGAAAATAAGCTTCCAGAAGATAATAAAAAAGGAAAAATTAGATTTAAAAGTTTTAGGCAAGATAAACAAAATGAATATGCCAAGTTATATGAGAAATTTGTTCTTAATTTCTACAAGAAAGAGATTGATAAAAAAGGATTTAAAGCACATGCCACTAAAATAAATTGGAAATTAGATGAAAGTTTTAATAATGATACAAAACACCTTCCAAGAATGAATACAGATATTACGCTCGAATATGAAGATAAACAGCTGATTATCGATACCAAATTTTATAAAAATATATTTTCCTCATATTATAATAGTGAAATATATCATTCTAATAATCTTTATCAAATTTTTACATATATTCAAAACAGCGATTTTGATGGTGAAATTAATGGAGTCTTACTTTATGCCTCATTAGCTGAGGATATAGAATCGGAATTTAAACTTCAAGATGGTAAAAGAATATGTATAAAAACTTTAAACTTAAATCAAGACTGGAAATATATTGATAGAGACTTAAGAAAAATAGTAAATAAATATTTATTTAATAAAGAGGATTAAGTGGTTAAAATGACTGATGAATATACTGAAGCATCTAATAAAATCATAGGTTATATTGAAAAAAATGGAGAACTTGACAATAGTCAATTTGAAAAAGAACTTGCAGATTTTCAATCCAAATATTCTCCAGAAGTTTTAAAACAATTAAAAGGAAAAAATCTCTTATATAAAATGTTTTATAATGATAAGAATACACATAACTTATGTCATGATTTAGAATTTGAACATAACATATTTGGATCCATTAAAGGAGGGTCTTCATATAAATTCACATTATTTAAAAATAAAGAAAACAATAAATGGAAATACGGTGCTAGCCCTAAAAATTTTAAATTTATCTCTGAAGACGAAGCAATAACTGAAGCTGAGAAAATAAGAGATGCATTAGTTAATGGAGCAGAATATATTAAGGAAACTAAACTTGAAACTATTGGAGATTATAATAAATTAGATAATAAATTAAATGAAATATTCAAGGATATACTACTAAAACCAGATTTCGTCTTTGTACATAAATACTTTTCAATGATAGTTCCAGATAAAGTATCAGTACTACACTCAAGAAACACTAGAATTGATGTTTTAAAAGCATTTAAAATCACACTTGAAGAAAATACTTTTGCCCAAGATGGGCAAATTAAGTTAATTACAAAAGGAGCAAATATTAACCATTACTTAATATGGAATTATTATGTAGAACTCTGCCATACACTTTATAACCCAGAAAACAAAGAGATATGGACAATAAGTGCTGGAGAGGATGGTAAATATTGGAATAGATTCTATGAAGATGAAATAATATCTATAGGATGGGGAGATTTAGGAGATTTAAATGATTTAGATGAAAATGAGATTGAAGAAAGATTAAATAAATATTATCCAACCGGAAAAAAACAACCTAATAATAAAAGAGCATTAATAGATTTTTCTAAAAAAATGAGTATTGGAGATATAGTAATAATAAAAAAGGGCAAAAGAGAATTATTAGGTTTAGGAATAATTACTTCAAATTACATTTTTGATGAAAATTTAAATATAGGTGAAGATTACTGCCATTATAGAAAAGTAGATTATTTAATCAATAAGAAAGCCGAAGTACCATCTAAAATTTCTACATTTTCAACCAAAACATTAACCCCCATTACCCCATATAAAGAGTTATGTATAGAAATATTTAGAAAAATGGGTTATAACCCAATTGACTATAAAATACCCTATAAAACAAACAAATCCCCAATTGAAATTCAAGAGTATACTGAAAAAGACTTCTTAAATGAAACATTATTTAAAAAAGAAGATTTTGAAGAACTTATAAATCTACTTAAAAGAAAGAAAAATATCATTCTACAAGGTCCCCCAGGTGTTGGAAAAACATATATTTCAAAAAGACTTGCATATGCAATGATAAACTGTAAAGATGACGATAAAATAGAATTTATACA
Source organism: Methanobrevibacter boviskoreani JH1 (assembly GCF_000320505.1). Taxonomy (NCBI): domain Archaea; kingdom Methanobacteriati; phylum Methanobacteriota; class Methanobacteria; order Methanobacteriales; family Methanobacteriaceae; genus Methanobrevibacter; species Methanobrevibacter boviskoreani. Next base: position 132,239 of record NZ_BAGX02000023.1, on the reverse strand, counting down.
ATTCCATCAAAACTATTCCTATGAAGATTTTATTCAAGGTTATAAACCAAATGAAGAACATTTTAGTCTTGAAAACGGAGTATTTTATGAATTCTGCAATAAAGCAGCAAATAATCCTGACAATGACTATTTCTTTATAATTGATGAAATTAACCGTGGAAATATTAGTAAAATCTTTGGTGAAATTTTAATGCTTATTGAAAAGGATAAAAGAGGACCTAAAAATGGAATTTATTTAACATATGATAAAACCCATAAATTTTATGTTCCGAAAAACCTATACATCATCGGAATGATGAATACTGCAGACAAAAGTCTTGCAATAATTGATTATGCACTTAGAAGAAGATTCGTATTTATTGATATTAAACCATTATTTGATGATGAATATAAAGAAATTTTAATAGAAAAATTAATTGATGAGGGTACAGATAGTGAACTTGCAAATGAGATTATCTATAAAATAAATCAGTTAAATGATGAAATAGCTAATGATTCTGATTTAGGTAATGGGTTTAAAATTGGACACAGTTATTTCTTAGATGATGAAATTACACTTAATAAAGATAGTTATAATTCCATTATTAAATATGAAATAGCTCCTCTTTTAAGAGAATACTGGTTTGACAATATTGAAAAAGCAAATCAAAAAATTGAAGAACTTTATCTTTAAAATAAGTGGAAATTAATTAACAATGTAAATTTTATTATTTTTCAAATATGTGAAAGATTATATCAACATATTCAAATTATTAAATATATAATATATAAAAATCAAATATTAAATAATATAAATTAATTAAATAGATATATTATTTTTATATAAAATTTTAAGATTTTAAATAGAGATTTAAAAATTATTTTAAATCCAAATTCATTATTTTATTATTTTCTAGGTGTTAAAATATGACAGACATGAAAAGTTTATCAAAGGAACTTATAAGACGTATCAATGATTTAGCGGTTCCTATAAAAATTATGCATGTTTGTGGTTCACATGAACATACAATTATGGAAAATGGAATTAGAAGTTTACTTCCTCCAGAAGTGGAGATCATTGCAGGACCAGGCTGTCCAGTATGTGTTGTACCATCAAGAGAAATTGATGAAAGTATTCAACTTGTAGATAAAGGAGTCACTGTTACAACCTTTGGAGATATGTTAAGAGTTCCAGGTTCCGAAAGTTCCCTTGCAGAGAAAAAAGCTGAAGGCGGGGATGTACGTGTAGTGTATGGAATTAACCGTGCAATTGAAATAGCTGAAAAAACCGATAATGATGTTGTATTTATTGCTGCAGGATTTGAAACAACAGCACCTACAACAGCATCAGAGATATTGAATGAACCACCTGAAAATTTCTCAGTATTGTCCTGTAATAGAATGATACCACCTGCAATTGATTGGTTAATTAATTCCGGACAGACAAATCTTGATGCCCTTATTGAACCGGGACATGTTTGTACCATTATTGGAAACAAACCTTTCGAACATTTCTCAACAGACTATGGCATACCACAGGCAACAGCAGGCTTTAACCCATTGGATATACTTATGGCAGTATACATGATTTTACGTCAAGTCGATAGGGGAGAACCTAAAATAGAAAACGAGTATAAACGTGCTGTACGTTATGAAGGAAATACCGTTGCTCAAGAAGCTATGAAAGAGGTATACAAAGTAGAAAGTAGGGAATGGAGAGGTTTTCCAAAGATACCTAACTCAGTTCTTGAAATCAAGGATGAATTTTCACAGTATAATGCACGTGAAAAATATGATATTGAAGTTAAAGATGTAAATGAGGCACCTAAAGGCTGTATCTGTGGACCAATTCTAAGGGGTATTAGAAAACCTACCGACTGTAAATTATTTAGAAATGAATGTAATCCACTTCACCCAATTGGCGCATGTATGGTTTCTAAAGAGGGAACCTGTAACATTGCATACCGTTATAGTACTGACTAGATTAAAAAGTTGATAAAGATGGTTAATATTGAAGCAATTGCAGTGGATATCGACGGAACAATCACAGATGGCCATAGAAGACTTTGTATTTCTGCTATGAAAGCAATAAGGGAAGCTGAGGATTGTGGCATACCTACTGCGATAGTTACTGGAAATGTTGCAAACTTTGCATATGCTGCTGAAGTTTTTATAGGCTCAAGCGCAGGGATAGTTTTTGAAAATGGAGGTGGAATCTTTAAGGAAGGAGAAAACAATAATGAGATTCTTGTTCTTGGAGATAAAACTGAAGTTGATAAAGCCCATAATCATCTTTTAGAAGAGATACCCCATATCATGGTATCCAGTGATAACCAATTTAGGGTTTCTGAGAAATGTTACTATAAGGATAATGTCAAAAGGGATGAGGTGGCTAAAGCCGTAGAGGACTATAATGTAAAAGTATATGATAGTGGATTTGCATTACATATAACAGATCCAGATGTCAATAAAGGTACTTCACTTGAAAAACTATTAGAATGGTCTAATATCCCAATAGACAATGTGATGGCCATTGGAGATAGTGAAAACGATATTGAATTCTTAAAACATTCCGGTTTTAAGGTGGCTGTAGCAAATAGTGACCTGAGACTTAAAGACATTGCAGACTATAATTGTAGTAGAAAGTATGGTGACGGAGTAAGTGAAGCTATCCATAGATTCGTTTTAAATGATTAAGAAATAAAACTTAATATAATAACAATCAGATTATTAGATAAAATAGCTAGGAGTTTAAGTATATGTTATATGAATTATCTGAAAAAGCTATAAAAGAAGTATCAAAATACTGTGATACCTATCAAATATTTATTTCACAATCTAAAGGCATTGAATTAAGTGCAGAAAAAACAGAATTAAACTTTGCAAAAGAGGAGATTAATTTAGGTCTTGGAATAAGTGTTATTAACGATAAAAAATTAGGACATGCTTATACAAGTAATATTGACGAAATAGCTCAAACTGCAAAACAAGCATATCTTAACTCAAAGATAAATGAGGAAGATGAGAACTTTCAATTTACCGAGCCTGGAAAATATAAAGATGTTAAAGGTACCTATGATAAAAAGATAGATGATTTGAGTCTTGATGATGCAACAGAATATATGAATGGTATCTTTAATGTTGTGGAAAATGAAAAATGTAATGTAAGTTCTGGAGAATTCTCAGCAGTTAAAAGTGAAGAATTGATTGTAAACTCTAATGGTCTTGACGTATATGAGAAATCTACAGGATTTGGAGGATATGTATCCGTTAATGTAGTTCAAGACGGTGAACTCTCCAATGCATATGAAGGAGAATCATCCTGCATGTATAAACTAAATGGTGGAAAAATTGCAGAGGACGCATGTAGAATTGCAAAGGATTCACTTGGAGGAAAACCTATCGAAACAAAAGACATGCCGGTTATTTTAAATTACCATGCAGGTGCAGGATTACTTAACAATTTCATAAATGGAATTAGTGGAGATAATGTACTCCGTGGAAGATCCATCCTAAAAGATAAGATAGGTGAGAATATCTTCAGTGATAATCTTTCAATATATGATGATAACACCTATGAAGGAGGAATGGCTTCAGGTAAAGCTGATGGAGAAGGTACACCTTCACAAAAAACGGTCATTGCAGATAAGGGAGTTCTTAAAAACTTCATATTTGATATATATAATGGAAACAAAGGCAATACAGAAAGTACTTCCAATGGATTTAGTGGATCATATGCAGGAATTCCTGGCGTTTCCTCATCAAACCTTATATTTGACTTCAATGATTTAATGGACATGTCCGAGATAGATAATGCCATTATTGTAAACGATGTACTTGGTGCACATACTGCAAATCCAATATCTGGAGATTTCTCTGTAGAGGCAAGTAATGCATTTCTCGTTGAAAATGGAGAGATTACCACCCCTGTTAAAAAAGCAATGTTAAGTGGAAACATTTACCAAGCTTTAAGTAATTGTGCTGGAGTAAAATCAGAAATTAAACAATTCGGAAGTTTTATAATTCCACAAATATTAATGTCCTCTTTAAGAGTTATTGGACAATAACTATAACTTTAATATTTACTTTTTTTACTAATTTTTAAGGTTAAAACTTATTTTAAGATTATATAAAAGTCAATTACTATTTTAATAAAATTAAACTGTTCTAATAATAATCAGATAAGTAAACCAAGTAATAATACAATTTATAAACATCATTTAAATAATCAGATTATTATTTTTGTTAATAAAAATTTAAGTTAAGTAAAATCAGAAAATAGTAAAAATTAGGAAAAATAACTTAAAATAAAAAAAAACTAAAACAAGAAAATACCCAAGATTAAGAAAATAATTACTTAAAAATAAAAAAAACTAAAACAAGAAAAATAAGAAAAATATAATCGATAATTAAAATTTAAAATTTTTTCTTAATTTATTAGCATCTCTAATTCTATTAAGTTCATATTGACTTTTAATTCTTTTTTCCATTTGATTTAACTCATCTTCCAAATAGTTATCAAAATATTTATCGAATTTTTTAAATTCCTTATCATATTTCATTTCAATCCTTTTAATATCAGCCATGCGCTTATTAGAAATTCTTTTATAAATATCATCAGCTTTCTTATCAAATTCTTCGGGAGTTAAATCTGACATTGTTTCACCTAATAAAACTGTTTATAGATTAACTATTTCTTTAATACAATATAAAATTTCTTAAAAATTGGTTTATATTAAATTGATTTATTGATTTACAACAGAAACTTAAAGATATAATTAAAGAATACCAAAGATTTAAAGAGAAGAATTGATTTAAAATAATAAAATGAATTGAATCTTATTAATCTTTTAAAAACAATTTAAATAAAGTTTAATTAATAATTTAAACCAGTTAAATTCATGATTGACTTATTAATTGCTTGTTTTCTTGGAATATTAATCGGGTCCATTACAGGGATCTTTCCGGGAATCCACGTAAACACATCAGGTGCAATAGTTTTTACCCTATCACCATACCTACTTCAATTTACAAGTCCCGAAGTGATCTGTGTATTTCTTGCATCACTTGCAATATCCCATGCAATTCTTGAATTTATACCATCCACATTGCTTGGAGTGCCTGATGAGGGAACTGCCCTATCCATACTTCCAGGCCATAGAATGGTTCTTGAAGGAAGGGCAAAAGAAGCAATAAGAATAGTTGCAATAGGAGGTTTTGGAGCAATAATTGTAACGATACTTACCCTACCTTTATTTGCAATAATCCTACCGAGTATTCATGAAGTTTCAAAACCGTATCTTTGGATTTTTCTTTTAATCGTTTCAATCATACTTATCTATAGATTATCCCATAATCTAAAAGAAATAATTTGGTCATTTATATTGTTTATTTTTAGTGGAATTATTGGATGGACCATATTTGAGACACCAATCCCCTCAAATTTAAGTTTAATGGCTACCTTTACAGGATTGTTTGGTATTAGTACCATCATTTTTAGTATTAATGACAATTCACATATCCCTCACCAAAACCCATTTGTTGAGATCGAATTAGACAGAAATAGCTTAAAAAACATCATATTAGGTGGTACTACAGGAGGAATCTTAGGATTCCTGCCAGGTTTTGGACCTGCTCAAGGAGGAATCATAGCCCAAGATCTAACAAACAGTTCTGATAAGGACAACACCACTGGTTTTTTAATGATAATTAGTGGAATCAATACCTCTGATTGTTTATTTTCCCTAATATCCATTTATTTAATTGGAAATCCTAGAAGCGGAATAGCTGTTTTTATATCATATATCATTAATGATTTTACAATATTCCACCTATTACTGTTTATTTTCTCATCACTAATTGCCGTTTCAATTGGATTATCCCTGGCACTTATAATCGGAGATAGGTTTTCGAAATTTATTGAAGGCATTAATTATGGTAAGATTTCTTATATCTCTATCGGATTAATGATATCCATTGTCTATATCTTTACTTTCGTATATCATGGTCCTGTATTATATATAAGTTTAATATTAATTACTTCAACTGCCCTTGGACTTTTACCCCACTTTCAGGGATTAAGCAAATCCCACCTAATGGGAGTATTGATTATACCTGCAATAGTTATATACTATCAGATGTTTCATTAAAAACAATTTAATTAAAAGTAGGAACCTATTATGATAAATATTGTAAATAATCTTGATATAAATGACGAAGCTTTAAAAATAAACGGTAGATTTAGTTAAATCATATCAATTAAACTAGAGAATATATATTCAGTCATAATGAAATAATGAAATTTAAATTTTTAAATATAAAGTTAGAATCAAATAGATTAAAAAATTGATAAAAAATAGAACAAGGGACAAAAACTGAAAAAATACTTAAAATAGAGTAAAAAATTAATATAAGAACCAAAATTAGATAAAAACTAAAATAAAAAAGAAACATGAAATTTATTAAAAGTAAAGAACATAAAAACTGAATTAAAAATTAAAAACTCAAATGAGTCAAAAAATTAAAAAGTAAATAGACTACCAGCTAACCAGTATATAACACTACACTTAAAAACCCAAAAGCATTTGGAATAAAGATTAAAGCCAATTGTATTAAGGCAATAACAATGACTAGACTTGCAATTAAACCATACTCCCATTTTCCAGGAGTATCATTTGTTTTATACAATTCAGATTCATCAGAATAGCAACGTGCCATCATACTAAAGTAAGCAGTTTCTCCCTTTTCATATGCCTTAATAAACATCATACCTATTGTATAACCTACTTGTTTTACCCTCCATTTATATGGAGTAATCTTACTATGAATATTAAAGTTTCTAGACTTTTGACTTATTCTAATAGATTCCAACTCATCAATAAATATGAATAAAAATCTTACCATAATTGATAGAATCATTGCAATATCCCTTGGCATTCCAAGTTTTCTAAGGGATTGGACAATCTCCTGCATTGGACTCGTAGAAGATAAAAGAACAATTGCAGTTAAACAAACAACCAACCTTACAGATAAAATAATAGCCCAGTTTAGACCAAAATCCGTTATATGGAGCCATGACCAAGGACCTTGCCAGATAATATTTCCTGTATGAACAAAAGGTTGAAATACAATAATAAAACCCGCAAAAGGCAGTAAAAGCAAAATTCTTTTAAAACATGTTTTATAGGATAAATTTGCTAAATAGATCATTACAAGGAGAAATATTTCTAGAATAACCGGACCAAGAAGCTGAGTAGAATAAACACAATAAAATATAATAATTAATGCAAAAATAAGTTTAGTTCTCCCTTCTAAATTATGTATAGGAGAATCTTGTCCTGAAATTACATCCAAATCTACAGCTTCCATTATATTCATTATTATACCACATTATATAATTATTAAATTTAAAATATAAAAATTTGTTTTTAAAATAAGAAGAGAAATCTTAGAGCATTAAGAACTCCAAGATCAATTCAACATATCTAGTTTTTCCTTACAACATAAGCTACTGCCCAACCTAAAATAAGGGTTATGAAAATACCAATAACTAATGCTGCGATTTCACCAATAGAACTATCACCTATTGTGTAATCAGGCATAGGAGCATTAACTAAAGAAGTTTCTACACCATCAGGAACACTAGCATCTTCTGCAGATTTTTCAAGACCATCAGGATCTCCAGATGCTATAAATGGAGATAGTACAGCAATTACTAAACAAACAACTATACCTACAATTAAAAGATATTGAGTTTTCTTTTCCATCTAATCAAGCCTCACTTGTTTCGCTTTCATCATCCCAAGATAATAAATCAGGTCTGTATCTTTCAAGTACATAAAGAACAATTACGGTTAAAATTGCTTCAATAAAACCAATAAATGCATGATATAATCCCATGGAAGCAAGTCCCAAATTAAGTGGGAAAGTACCAGCAATAGCCATTTCCACAGCACAGCATTCTGCTGCAATGAAAGTAGCTAACCATGCACCGATTCCAACAGCAACATATTTACCGACAAATTTCTTTAATCCTTTGAATGTGTATAAACCAACACATCCCCCAACAATAGCCATATTCAATACATTAGCACCTAATGTTGAAATACCTCCATCTCCAAAGAGTAATGCTTGAATAAGAAGTACAACAAAGAACACTAATACAGCAGCTTCAGGAGCCATGAATACAACAGCAATTAAAGTACCCCCAACCATATGTCCACTAGTACCAAATGGAATTGGCATGTTCATTGACATAATAGCAAAGATACCTGCAGCCAATACAGCAATTAAAGGAATACGTTTTTCATCTAAATTATTTTTAGCCCATTTTGTTGCAAAGTATAATGCAATTATTAATATTACATAATATATTGCACACTGCCATAATGGGATAAAACCATCAGGTATATGCATAAATCACACCACATTTTTTGTTTTTAAATATAAAATAAATATTAAATTCTGTAGATAATAAAAAATAACAAATAATTATTACTTATCATATATTAAAATTTTTATATACAAATACAAATTATCTTAAAAATAAAGTTACAGTAATACTTTTTATACATTTTTAGTATAAAAATTAATACTTTTTATTGCCTTAAAATCCTTTATTTGAAAAAAATACAAGCATGTTTGTATAAATTTTAATAAAATCAATCCTACATATAGTTTTTTATAAAATATACTATATAAACATTTAGAAAGTAATATTTTTAAAGAAAAAACAATAAAAAAAGTAATACATAAATTAAAAAAAACAAGGATTACTTTTTACCTAAACTTATTTTTCAAGTAATCTAAAGGTCCATCTTTCCTCATCCTTTTTTAACTTTAGGACATTTGCTTTTTCATATGCTTTTTGAGCCTCATCATTTCTATTTAACTTTGTATATAAATCACCTTTCTTTCTTAGAGGAATATACAATTCCTTATCCATTGATGATGCATAGTCATAAGTTTTAAGTGCCTTATCTGCTTGATTCATCTCTTCATAAATGGATCCCTTTTCTATAACTGCATAAACATATCTAGAATCCTTACCTAAAACCTTATCACATAGTTCTAAGGCCTTATCAAAATTGCCTCTTTTTTTATAAACATCTGCAATAAAAACATATATTTCTTTTGTAAAACTACCCATAACCATTAATATAACAGCTAAACATGCAACGCCCATAAAATAATCAGACATAACCATAATACAATATAATGCAGCAATTAACAAAAGAATAATCAATCCAGTATCATACCATTTCCATCCTTGATATCTGTCCATCTAATTACCTCTAAAATATAAACTAATATCAAATTTATTATTATAAAAGCATATTATTTAAATATAGTTTAAGTATTACCTATTTATTAAACAAATAAACAAGGAGTAATAATTTTAGATGTTTAAAAATTCAGCTTTAATAAAGATAGTACATTTTGAAACTAAATTTGACTAGAAAAAAGATATATCCCCGGATTAAAGAAAATATAAAAATAATAAATATAAAAAATAACAAAATATATTACATTAAAAAAAATAAGGAAAAGAAAGATGAAAACACTTAATAAAATAGGCAATTCCAAAAAAATTCCGACAAACTCCTCTATTGATGAAATTCTAAATGGTGGAATTGAAAAGGGAATTATTACCCAAATATTTGGTCCTCCAGGCTCTGGAAAAACCAACATTGCATTACAGTTATCTGTAGAAGTTGCAAAAACAGGTAGAAAAGTAATTTACATTGACACTGAAGGTGGAATATCTGTTGACAGAATTCAACAAATAGCTAAAGACAGATTTGATGAAATTGCAAACAATATCATTATCCTAGAGCCTACAGATTTTGACGAGCAATATGACGATCTCATAATAGTTGAAACCTGGCTTAAAAACAATAAGGAGGAAGAAGTCGACCTTGTTATACTGGATTCAGCTGTAGCATTATATAGATCAGATGATAGAAAATCATCAATACTAAATAAAAATCTAGGAATGCAGATGAAACAACTATCTGCAATAGCCCGTAAATATAATCTTGCAGTACTCGTTACAAATCAAATTTATTCATCATTTGGTGACGATAATACGGAACCTTCCGTAAAAGCAGTTGGTGGAACAACCTTACAATATTGGAGTAAAGTCATAATCCAACTTGAAAAAACAGGCATGATTGGCCAGAGAATTGCAACTGTTAAAAGACATAATTCCCTTGCGGAAGGCAAGATTATTAATTTTTTAATAACACAAGACGGCATTAGATGAATTAATTGTAAAAAACAGTACTTTGTTAAATAAAACAAGTTTTAGTAACATATAATCTAATTTCCTTAAATTACTTTTTTTTATTTTATTTATAATTAAAATATATATCAAGACTTATCTAAATTCCACCTTTACCTGTAAACCTACATAATTTAGAATATACCAAGACTTATTTAAATTCTATTTTTATCTGTAAAAGAATATTTCCCATAAGAATTCAAATACAATGATTAAATCTATTTTTATAGGATTAACTGGCTTTAAATAATTAAAAAAATATTAATAAAAAATTTAATAAATTAGGATAGGTTGTTTACCTTTTCCAGATATTTATAGTTTACATGCTTATGTGAATACCTTCTTAAAAACTTACTAAAGGTCATGGGATTTACCTGATCTATATCATATAAATAATGGTATCTTTTATGACATTCCTTACACAGGATAACTCCATTATTAACATCCAATCTTAAATCAGGGTGCTCAGAGTAGGGATGTAAATGATGAACCTCCAATGATTTAGACCTACCACAACATTGACATGAATAATTATCTCTTTTTAGTATAGTTTCTCTCCAGTTATGATAATTTCCAGATCTTCTCTTATCAGATTCAAGGGGGTTACCCCTAATCCTTCTTAGGATAATATCCATTTTTAAACAATGACCTGAATTATCATTATGATCTTTTTCGAATGATTCAAATTCCAATTTTAAATTATATAGGAATTTATAGAATTTAACTAAAGATTCTGATTTTGAAAATCGTCTAAAATCTTTTTTCGTGATTTTCCTATACAATGGCTCATTTGAGAATATGAATACTAGATTTAGATTCTTAACTAAAAAATTACCAAATTTAAACAAGGATTTTGATAATCTTTCAAATAAGAAATAGATATCATCTATTGTAAGATCCGTTCTATTTAACCGTATCATATATTGACCATCATGTAGTTCATATATGTTAATATATGAAGAACACATAATATCATTCCAGTTAATTAAGTCCATAGTTACACGACCTATATTACCTTAAAAAAATATCCTTTAAAAATGAAAGCCGTGTAAAATCCATATAATCCATTTTTATATATCTGCAGACAGAATTTAAGAACATGATGACAAATCCTTCTTAAAAACAATAATTCATTTATACTAATTTTTTCAATTCTAGTTTTGACAATTTAATTAACATTCTTACATATTAATCTATCTCATGTGCTTTTAAAAAGCTTTTCATTTAATCCTTAAAGTGAAAGATCATAAAAAGGTTTAAAATAGCACAATAATACATATTACTAGTTTAAACCATCAACAAACAAAAAAATATTTCTTAAATCAATATGATTTTATTAAATAATTGGATATGTTAACATTTAATACAGAACATGATTTTATTTTAAAAACAATTAATAATTTAATTATTATACTATCATTTAATAAAATTGACTTGTTTTTAATTAAAATAGCTGAAAATAAATTAAAACCATGAAAATATGACATATTATTAAAAAACAGCAAAAAATAGGTACATTTTCCAATTAAAAAAGGAAATTTTATAAATAAAGAGATATAAATTAGTAAGTTCTTTAGAAAATCACAGAAAATCCAAAAATGGAATTAAGCTTAAAATAGTCTAAATTAAAAAATAATCAGAATTAGAAGTGCATTTAATAAAAAAAATACTTTAAAATCATGAAAAAAATTCATATGAAATAAAAAAAAATAATCAAGGAGTTTAACCTCCTTGAACCATAATCAGTTTACCTGTTTTAGGATCCTTATATACTTTACCCTGCTCAACATATCCTTGACCAGATTTTTGAGAAGTTTCAGGTGTGCTGTTGAGTTCCTGACCCTGGGTTACCTGAGCTACCTGTTGCATCGCTTGCATAGTAGTTTGTTTTTGTTGCTGAGACATGTCCTGATTAAAAACCACATCCTGCATATTCCAGCTCATAACCAACATAATCATAAATCCTAAAGCAAGAACCAACATACAATCAACAAGGTTTGAAGTTCCAGCCATCGGATCTTCCTCTTGTCTCTTTGATCGTCTTCTACCTCTTCCATACCTAACCATAAAAAATTCCCCTTATAGTTTGTTTTTCATAAAACTAAGTACAGAATCGGTTAATGTATCCAAATTATTGAGATATTCCTCATACCAATCCCCACGTATTTTTGATATGAAATAAGCAAGTGCGCCTGCACCTACTCCTACAACAGTAGTATCAAAAGCTACAATAAGAGAATCAGCCAGGGTATTAATATCTCCAGTTTTGAGAGCAGCTAAACCACTACCTAAAGGAATTAAAGTACCCATTAATCCTAAGGTAGGACCTACACGAACAATGATATCTGTTCTTCTAAGTCTTTTATCAACTATCTCCTCACGTTGTTCAACTAACCTTGTAGCGATAACCTCTCTTGAATCAGGTGATAATTCCTCTTTATCAAGAATCTCATTTAAAATCTTCTTTTGAGATTTATTAATATCCGCTTTAAGTATATATCCTTTAGCCTCACTTACAGTAGTACTCTTATCAATGTTTTCAATTAGATTATCAATCTCTTCAACTGAAACAATTTTTCTTGAAGTATATTCTGCAATTAAAGAACCTAATGCAATAATAACATAAAACGCACATATTAATAAAATAACTAAAACCGGAATTAAAAGACTTTGGGATATAACATTCAAAAGGGAAGTTAAAAAACTACCTCCAGGAATACTTACTGCCATCTAATTTTTCTCCTTTTAATCATTTTTTAAATTAAATATAGTTTTAATAATTAAATATCATCATTACTTCTACGAGTTAAATAAACTCCTAAAACCAATAATACTACAACTCCAACAAGTACCTCCATTAATGCATTAACAGAAGATATTTGGACTCCAGCCATTGATTTAGTCATTACCGCCATAACATTTGGAATTACAAGTGGTGACAATAAGAAATATAAACCAATGAAAAACATGAAATTTCCAAGAATAATTGGATATGGAGTTTTTGATACTTTAATAATAACATCTGCAACAAAATAAGTTAGAGTAATAACTATTACAAGAGCAAGAGCAACCATCCAACTTAGATTCATCATACTCATTCCAACCATAGGGGTAACTATAAGTATACTTGCAATAATTGCACCGAAACAACATGGACATGGAGCTATAATCGCAATAGCAGCAGGTCTTGATGTATCCTTACCCTGGGTTTTATATTTCCTTATAGTAAGAACACCTGCACCAATCATAATACAAGCCATGATTAAATAGAACCATGTGTTGAAACCATAAATCCATGAAGTGATTTGTTCTGAAAATGGCTGACATATATAGCTTATTACCATAATCCCTGCAAAGTATAAAATATCGATTAAAGCTAACCATTTTTTAGGCATATGAGCTAAACCAGAAGCTAGACCTACTTTAACTCCAAAAACTAGAACAGCAGCTAAAATACCAAATTGCAACAATATTGCCATTCCATCCATTTTATCACATTTTTAAATTTTTAAAAAATAAAAATAATTTATTAATAAAGAAATCCTGTTAGAAACAAAAATAAAACAGAACATTATAAAAAAAGACATAAAAACAAAGTCATTTTTAGAAAAATAAATTATATTTACATAACTAATATTTTTTACTTATAATTTAAAAATCTTTCGATATAAATAAAATATAATAAAGGGTTAAATTTTATTTAAATAAAAAAATAAGGAAAAAACAGAACCAATATAGTTTATAAAAAACATATAATATTGATTTTAAAAAAACAAACATTTTATTAAAACATATGACGAAAATAGTGAATTTTATCCAAAATAATATATTAAGAAAAATTTATAAAAAATAAAGTATGTTTTATAAAAAACTTTAAAATCAAATTTTTGGTTCTAATTTTTTAACTAAAAATGCCATAAACAATATAATCATAGGGAAAAGCAGACAATAGATTAGATATAAAACATTAGATGGAAAAACATCACCTAAAACCGTAGATGCCCCTATTAACATTATCAATAAAACGACTGGAGCCAAAATCAATAAGAAAGAATAAATCATGATAAAGCCATTTAGTTTTTGTGCATAATCTTTAAACTTAATTCTCATATCAAATGAGATATCCTCAGCAATTACGTATAAGGAATTTGATAAGTTAGCGCCAACCTTATTTGCAGAGATTATTTGAAAAACCACCCTTCTAAATCCTTTAGAATTTATTCTATCACCCATATCAATTAGAGCATCATCAAAAGATTTACCATATTTAACCTCCTGTATTAAACGATTAAATTCTCCAGATAAAATAGTATAATCCGAATTGACAATGCTTATTAAAGTGTCATTTAAACCTTTACCTGATCTTAATTCTGTGGCCATATGTCTTAGGACAAATGGCAGTTCCTTTGAGATTTGTAAATACTTATTTTTCTTTTGAATGTCCTCAAAATGCTTAATAAAATAAATAACAATATAAACAATAAGAATACTTAAAAGTCCCGTTTCAAATGAAAAGAAGTAGCTTATAATCAGAAACAGCAGTATAGATAAAAACAATAATGGTTTAACAAAATAACTATCTAATCTTATTTTTTTAATGGATATTCTATTGGTTAAAGTATTAAAAAGAAGATCATCTCTAATCTCATCCCCATCTAACTCATCATAGGAATATCTGTTTTTAAAGCTTAAATTTAAGTAATCCCTAAGATTTTTAAATACATTATCCCCCTGTCTTTTTCCAACACCATTATTCTCATCCTTAATATTATCTTTATTTATCTCTTTAAACTTAATACCTGTAACTGCTGATTTAAACCCTAACATAAATTTATACAATGATTCGATAATTATTAGAAATAAATCAGCAATTAAAATCCAGAAACCATCTAACATAAAACCACTTATAAAGTTGAAAACCAATACAAACCATCAAATAGAAGATAAATCCCTTAAAACCCTATCAGAGTTAATATAATACATTTTAACCATTTTGGTTAAGACTTTATTAGATCTCAAATTATTTTTAGCCATTAGATCAAAAACCAATTTTCTTCTTTTTATCTCATCTTCAAGATTTTTATAACTAAGACCTGAGAAATCCTCCAATTTTTCAAGTGTTTTTGAGGATAAAGATATATTTTTAAAGGAATCATCAAGTGGATTCCAGATAAACAGTTTATTCAGTTGAATGGTACCTTCCTCCATTCCCACAACCTCGTTTAACTCCGTTAATCTCCTATAATTAACACCATCTGGCAAATAGATTCTTTTTTCAATTAAAATAAAATCGATAGCAGAAATCATAATCTTCGGAACATTCATTGGAGGATTTATAAGTCGTGTAATAGTTTCCCTTCCACTATTTGCATGCAAAGTCCCAAAACCTGAATGACCAGTGTTTAAAGCTGTAAAAAGAGTAATAGCTTCGGAACCTCTAACCTCTCCCACAATGATTCTATCTGGTCTCTGTCTTAAAGCATTCTTAACAAGGCTATCCATATTGATCTCCCCCTTACCCTCAATATTTGCTAATCTTGTCTCCATCCTAACAATATGATCATGTGGAATTTGAAGTTCCAAAGTATCCTCAATAGTAACAATTCTTTCCTTGGGATTTATTAAAGCTGCAAGGGCATTTAATAATGTGGTTTTTCCAGAGCTTGTACCTCCAGAGATTATTATATTCGATGACCTTACACCTAAGCCGTCAATACATAACCATAAAAAAGCAGCGATTTCTGAATTCAATGTGTTATTTTTAATTAAATCTATAATAGTAAATGGATCCTTTCGAAATTTACGGATGGTTAAAGTTGGACCATCAGCAGATATTGGAGGTAATGTACCATTAACTCTTGAACCGTCTTTAAGTTTACCGTCAAAAATAGGAGATTCACTGTCAAACCGTCGATAATTGGCTCTTGCAATAGAATCAATTAAACGTATAATCTCCTCATCATCATTAAATGAAATATCTGTCTTTACCATACCATAGTTTCTATGATACACATATACCGGCTTATTAGATCCTATGACCATTATCTCCTCAAGATTGTCATCATTAACCAAAGGATTAATGATACCGTAACCATTAATATATTCATAGAATCTTCTAGACAAATCATTGATATATTCTTGTGAGGTAGATCCATCTAAACTTAGTTTTAACATGTCCTTTATATCATCAAACCTTGCAATTTCCTTAGTTTCTTTATTATTAATAGCCAAATCAACTAATTGATTTCGAATATTATTAAGAAGTGTTTTCTCTTTTAAGGTAAATCCCTGATTTTTTACCGAATAAATTGATGAAGATTTTCCATCCAAATAATTATCTTCTGATAAATCATATTTTATAATATCCTCATCTGGAAAAGTAGTTTTAACGGAATCGTCCTCTAAAGAACCATCATCAAAACTACTTTCAAAAGGACCATCATCAGAAAAATTACCATTAAAAGAATTAACAGAACTACTTTCAAAGGAATCATCATCCAAAAAACTATCCCCGGAATCATCATGGAAAGGGCTTTCAAAAGATTCTCCATTATATTCTAAAGAAAAATCATCATCTGTAAGATATAAATCTGATTCTTTATCCTTAGACCCTTTAAAAGGTTTATGATTAAAATCCTGAGGTTTATCTAAATCATCATATGATTTTTTATTAAAATCATTGGATGAGCCATCTTTCAGATGATTA
This sequence comes from Methanobrevibacter boviskoreani JH1, assembly GCF_000320505.1. Classification (NCBI taxonomy): domain Archaea; kingdom Methanobacteriati; phylum Methanobacteriota; class Methanobacteria; order Methanobacteriales; family Methanobacteriaceae; genus Methanobrevibacter; species Methanobrevibacter boviskoreani. The sequence continues at coordinate 115,272 of NZ_BAGX02000023.1, read as the reverse complement.
AAGTTTTTATAGAAAATTCTCCAAGAGAAATTGGAATTATTATCCTCACTCATAAATAAAAGATTTAATGAAAATAAATATAAGTTTTAATTATTTAATTATAAAAAAAGATATAATATTTAAATTATTCAAGAAATTAAAACCAATACAAGGAATAATAAAATTTAAAACCATTAAAAAAATAGTAGAGATTAATTTAACTTTAAATCTAATTGATATTTTTCACAATTAAAATATGGATTCCTCTTGAATAATTTAATAATTTTAAAACTTTTTAGAATATCTTTATATCCAATAATGATTGCAAAGGGTCATTTAAAGATTTATTAAAAATAATGTTTTTAATTAAATATGATTATTTAACCAATAATAATTAAAAAAAATAGCTAAAAAATCAAAGACAATAAAAATAGAACATGAAAAACATGAAAAAGTAATCCAAGAATAAAAAAAAGTACCCAATAATTTAAAAGATAATAGAATAATAATTTAGAGGAATAAAATTAAGAAAAGTTTATATTATTTCATAAACCATTCTTATAGCATCGAGCAAACCATGAGAATATTCAATACATCCGAATGCGGTTCTGAAATCTTCCTTTTTTAAATAATATTTTGAATCATTCTTATAGTCTACCGCCCTATTGTAAACCTCTTTTTCTAAATCGCTTAACTCAATACCTTCAACCTGTTTTAGATTCCTTTCAAGTTTACAGATATCAGTTTCAATCTTTTCTTTAGTTTCTAAATCATTCATAATTATAACCAACTATAAAAATATTGTTTAATGCCTTTTAACATTCAGTCATGTTTCTTCTTTCTTCTAATGATCTTTCTTTTTTCACTATTCTTAGAGGAAGAATAGTCTTCCTTATTAAATTCCTCAGCAATATCATCAAGATTAAATGACTCGTCAGAAAGTTCCTCATCATTAATGATTACAGGATCATCATCCACACCTTCATAGTCTAGATTCAAACTCTCCTTATTTTTAGATTTAATCTCCTCTTCACTGTATAAAGGTTCGTAATTAACCTTTGATTTGATATCCCTTTCAAGAGGTTCATCATCACTTTCCTTTAAATCGCTTCGAACATCATCTGATTTTGATTTTTCCCTTTTAAACAGTGATTTTATACCCTTGTTTGAACCGTCATTTGATTTAGACTCTTTTTCTTTAGCCATCTTATCCATTTTATCAAGTTTTTCTAAATCAATATCTGAGGAATTCTTAGAGGATTTTTTATCACCTTTTGATAAGGTTACAGGACGTTTACTAAATCTATGTTTCTCTTCCTCAGTAACTTTCCAAACATGATATACCCTTTGTCCAACTGTAATATAGGATAAAACCACAAGTGCAACCAATATATAGAAGAAATATAAACCATTATAATAATAAGCAACAATTCCACCAACCATTATTATAATAAGCCTTACTGCACGTTCTGCAATTCCAACATCACATTGGATTCCTTTTGACTCAGCTCTTGCTTTAACATAACTTACTGTAATAGCTGAATGAACTAATAAAATACCAACCAACCAGCCACAGTATTGTCCTGCAACAATACCTATGACTATAATTCCATCTGAAAATCTATCCATAGTTGAATCTAGAAATGCACCAAAATCTGTAGTTCTGTTATGGTATCTTGCAACAGCCCCATCAAGAACATCGAAAAAACCACTACATAATATAACAACAGCTGCCCATAATGGATAATGTTTATAGAAAAGTATTGCTGCTGCTATAGCGAATAATGGAGAAATAGCTGTTAGAATATTTGGATTAACATCTAGATGTTTCGCTATAGGATTTAATATCTTTGTTAAAAAAGGCCTTAAACTACCAAGCATAGATTTAATTATATATTTTTATAAATATAAAGTTTAGTTCTAATATAAAGGTCACAGGTAATATAATGAAAAAGTTTAAATTAAACCCTCAAAATCCAGATATGAATTTAATATATAAAGCCATAGATATCCTTAAGGATGATGGAGTTGTTTTATATCCAACAGACACCATTTACGGATTAGGTGCAAATATATTCTCAGATGAGGCAGTTAGAAGGATATATGATATTAAAGAAAGACCACATGAAAAGCCTTTATCAGTTTTAGTTCACGATTTTGAGGCAATACCTTTAATTGCAGATGTCTCCAATAAGGAGAAAATATTAAGAAAATATTTACCTGGCCCTTATACATTCATATTATATAAAAGGGACATAATACCTCCAGTTGTAACCTCATATACCAGCAAGGTTGGAGTCCGTATTCCCAATAATAAGATTGCAAGGTTACTTAGTTTAGATTTTCCGATTACCACAACAAGTGCCAACATATCCGATATGGAAGTTCAATCTAATCCAGATGATATTATGAAACAATTAAAAAAGGAAGTTGATTTAATTATTGATGTTGGAGATTTAAAATGTAGCAATCCTTCAACAATTATCGATTTAACTAAGGATAAACCTAAACTTGTAAGGAAGGGAAAAACCAAATAGGATAAAAAAAATATTCATAAGATTTTTCAATAATTAAAACTGGACAAATATAATATATAAAAAAAGGTGAGAATATGTTAAGTACATATATATCTCATAACATATATAATCCGATTTTTTCATGATGTTAATTAAAATAGAAGCTAGCTAAATATAAACTTGTTAAAAAATAAATACACTACTTTTGCAATAATTATATTCAATATATTTAGTTTAACACTAGGATGATAATCATGGTTTAAATAATCATGTTCAATCCAAAAGTTACGGTCGGTTTCTATAGATCCCTTATTTGCCATTGCTCTCCACAATGTATATTGTAGAACTTGACTTCTTTTAGGGTTATGGATTTTACCAGAGGATACATCATTATAGAAATCAATAGCTGTTCTATTAAGGGTTTCAATCATCTTATCATCTAGTTCTTTCCTACCATGAAAGGTAAGTGAAACTTTAAAAACCTTGTTTACACCGAAATTGTCTAATTCCATTTCCAAAAAATTGGCGACATCCTTACTTCCAGAACCTTGAGTTGAAACTAAGACCAATGCTTTCTTATCAAATAGTCTTGGTCTATGATAATAGTATGCGAAATGATCTAGAAAATTTTTAATAAGTCCCGTAGGTCCATTTACATATACTGGAGAGGATAGAATAATACAATCTGCACTTTCCATCTTTTCTGCAATCCCCCGAATAATATCATAATGAGGACACTTATCCTCACCATTTAAAATACAATTAGTACATCCGTTACAAAAAGGAATGTTTAATTTTTTAAGGTGGATTTCATCAAAGTCAACATGACCTAATGATGACATTTGAGATTCAACCTGTTTAACCATTGACCACGTATTCTTCTGCCTGGGACTACCATTTATTACAAGACATTTCATAAAAATCACAATTAAAACTATTTTTAAGGACCTGTATTTAAATATTAATTTTATAGTATAAATATTAAATAAAATAGAAAACAGTCAATTAGACGACTATCCGATGGATTACAATTTAAAAATATAATTATTAAGTTCTTTTTTAAGAAGATGCATTAATTAATAAAAAAACAATGAAAATTGATTGAATAAGGAAATTAGAAAGTTAAAAAATAGCTTAAAAGTCAGCAAATATATTGAAAAAATAGTTGGTTTAAGATATAAAAAATTAAAAATAAAAGGAATAATGGATTTAATCATCCATATCTTCAAATCTAGGTTCTAATTTTTCCATTACACCTGGAAGTGAAGTATATTCCATATCTTCAGATGGTAATCTGTGTGGTTCGAAAGGACCGTGTCTTCTGATGTAACTTGCAGCTCTAGAAGCTAATTGTCTAGTTTCATCATATGCAGGGTCATCAAAGATATCAACTGGTCCAATTAATTTTGCATCAGCAACTTGGAAACCTAAACCGATTACTCTAGGTGGTCCATCAAATCTTACAGGATTTGCATATTCTTCAGAAACAGGCATTAAAGGACCATTGTGGGAACCTCTCATCCATCCACTTACCATGTGTGGGAATGCAAATGCTTCGTTACATTCACCTGCTGCTGGGAATCCGGATTGAGCACGTACAATAGCTGCAGGATCATCTTTACCAACATATTCTCCAGCCATTAAATTTAATCTTTCAGTACTTACAGATGCTGCAATTTCTCCGTTTTTCTTCCATACCCTTTTAATTACATATCTTCCAGTGGAACCAATTAATGCAAGTAAATCATATAATTCCTCTGGACAGTTTAAAATAACCTTTTTGTTATCCATTACATCATAAACTTCAAATTTAAATCCATCATGTAATTTAGGATCAATAACAAGTCCAGCTGTGTTAAATGGATCTGCAAACATTTTATAAAGAGGTAAGTTAAATGCACCAGGTTCGGTTTTATCACAGCAGTAAATTATTACAGGATCACTTGGTCTTTCCTTGAATTCCATTTCAGCAATACCTGGACCCATACCTTTAATATTACCTGAGAAGGTATCACTTAATAAATCTTGACCTGCACCATATAATTTATTCTCACGTGCAATTTTAGTTGCTTCCATAAATGCGTTGTATGCAACCCTGTGGACTTCTTCATTAAGTTCACCATTTCTATGACTCATTATAAGATCAATATCGTCTCCACAACGGGAGATATAATAATCATCTAAAATAGATTCTTCTAAAGCATTATTTAATACTTCATCACATTTTTCCATTAAAGCAGGATGAGAGACACAATGTCCTGAGACACTACCAATATCAGCTTTAATAACACTTATAGTAGTTTTCATTTTTTAAAGCACCTCATTAATAATAATATTAACTTAGATATAAAATTAACAAGAATAATTGTCTCCAAGTCAATAAAAAAGTCAATAGTATAATTAAGATATTCCTTAATTATGTTTTTATTAAACACTATTATTTTTAAATAATATCTTATATATTTATTATGTTTTTTTAAAAAAATTAGGTCGAAATTAAAGAAAAAATAAAAAATGAACATTAAATATAAGATATAATAAAAACAATTGCCAAAATTAAGTAAATCAATTAATTTTCAAAATAAACATAAATGAATTTCAAAAAAACTATAAAAAAATTAAAAATAGAGATTAAGTAGAAAAGAATCTCAATGTCTAAAATTGAATTTTTTATATAAATGCTTATTTTACAGCCAATAAAACCTTACCCTCTTTACTGAAGCTTTTTTAAAGATATTAAACTAAACAGTAAAAGTTTAATCCGTCTTAAAACATCTTTTTAAAGATGATTAAACTAGATGATGAAAATTCCATTTCTTAAACTTTTAAAAATTAAACTTATTAAAAAATAAAAGTTTTAACATCCTTAAACTTTAAGATATAAATTAACAGAAACTTTACTTCTTAAACCTTTAAAGATTAAATTTTATTAACAAATAAAACATTTTATTGAATTAATCTTTATTATTTACAACAAGCTTAGTTCTTTCACAGAGTTTTTCAACGAAAGGTGTAGCAGGATTATTCAGAATATCCTCGGGTTTTCCATATTGATTGATTCTACCTTCATCCATTACAATAACATGGTCACCAAGATATAAAGCCTCACCAATGTCGTGAGTTACAAAAATAATTGTAATACCTGTTTCCCTATGGATTCTTTTAATTTCCTCTTGTAGTTGTCTTCTTGTAATCTCATCAACGGCACCGAAAGGTTCATCCATAAGAAGAATTTTAGGAGAGGCTGCAAGGGCTCTTGCAATTCCCACCCTCTGTTTCTGACCACCAGATAACTCGTGAGGAAAACGGTTAAGAATTGATTCGTCAAGACCTACAATTTTCAACCACTGTGAAATCCTCTTATTTTTTTCAATTTCATTGGCTTCATCTTCCGCCTTCTCATCTTTAGAACGTTTAAACTCCACTTTCTTACCTTTCCTATATTTACGGTCCCTTTTTTTATCCTCTTCAATTAAATCTGGGACATAGGAAATATTTTCACCAACGGTTAAATGGGGAAACAACATAGTTCCTTGAATAGAATATCCGATACTACATCTCAATTTAATTAAATCCATATCCTCAATATTTTTAGAATCGATTAATATTTCACCACTATCTGGAGTTATAAGACGATTAATCATCTTTAACATAGTTGTTTTACCACAGCCGGAACTTCCAATAACAGTTAGAAAATCTCCCCTTTCAACATTAAGATTTAAGTCTGGAATGATTACATTATCCCCATATGATTTTTTAATATGATGAAATTCAATAATATTATCTTCACTCATATTATCACCTATATTAATCCTTTTTTAACTAAGAAGTTATGAGCAACTTCTTTAGGATCTTTCTTCTCAACATCAACCTCATAGTTCATCTCCATCATTTCTTTTGTGGAGATTTTACCCTGAAGCTTATTTAATACAGGAAGTAAATCTGGATGCTCCCTTAGGGTTTCTTCCCTTACAACTGAACAACAATAGTATGATGGGAAGAATCCTTTATCATCCTCAAGTATCGTAAGATTTGAATCATATATCCTACCGTCAGTGGTATACACATCAATACAATCTACTTTTCCCTGTTTAACTGCATCATATTTAAGACTTACATCCAGATCCATAGTATCTTTAAAATTAAGACCATAATCTTTGGTTAAATTATCATAACCGTCTGCCCTACTAAAGAAATCGGATTCCGCACCAAAAGTTAATTGGTTTGATACCCTTGCTAGATCTGAGGTGGTTTTAAGGTTATATTGTTCCGCAATAGATTTAGGCACCGCCAATCTATAGGTATTCTCAAATCCATAGGTTTCCAACCATCGATCATTATAATTTTTCTCATAAGCATCCACTAATTGGGATTTATTCTCCTCACGGTACTTACCTGGCAGATTCAATACTTCCATCCATCCCACACCATCATATTCTGGATGTAAATCAAAGTCCCCCTTGTTCATACCGTCCTGTATCATCGGAGCTCCTCCAGAGATACCGTTTGTTAAATGTACTTTATAATTAGTATCGTGTTCGATTAGCTCCTCCAACATATATCCCATAATATATTGTTCAGTGAATGCTTTTGTAGAAACATTAATAGTTGCATGGGTAGTCTCATCATATACATAATATCCTGCAATTGCAATGATAATAATTAAAATTGCAGCTATAACTTTTTTATTCTTAAAGAATCTGGTAACTTTCTTTCTTGATGGACCTACAGCTGTAAGTCTTTCAACACCTGCAAGAATACCATCAATAGCTAAAGCTACTATGGTAATCAATATACTTCCTGCAAGTACAAGATTAATGTTGTTAGTTGTGATTCCACGATAGATAGCTACTCCAAGACCTCCAGCTCCAACGAATGATGCAATTCCTGCAAGAGCAATAGTCATAACTGTCATATTACGGATTGCTGACATGATATGAGGTAAAGCCAAAGGTAGCTTAATCTTAAATAAAATCTGTCTATCTGTACTACCCATTCCCTCTGCAGCCTCAATGATACCGGGATCAATTGTCTTAATTCCAGTGTAGGTGTTTCTTACCATAGGAAGCAGACCATAGATAGTAAGTGCAATAATAGCATTTGTATCACCTACACCTACAACAGGTATAAGAAAACCGAAGAGTGCAATAGACGGAATGGTATAAATAATATTTACAAGTGTTAAAATCCATTTGTTTCTAGGATATTCACTTACGGTAATTCCAAGCCCAAGTCCAATAATAATTGCTAAAAAAACTGCAATAATTGAAATCTCAAGATGTTCAATAGTTAAGCTTAGAAATAAATCAGACTGAGATATGAAAATATTTATTAATTCACTTATCATTTTTACCCCTCTAATTTCTTTGACAAATTCTTAAAGATATAATTCTCTTTTAAAATTTAATCAAAAGATTATTAAGGCAAATCATATCAATAATGACAATAAAGTTAAATAGATCTAGAATTAACTTTCTTAAAATATACTTTAGATTTCTATAATTAAAAAAATAAAGAAAATCAAAATCAATATGATTAAAAAAAACCTATGTGTACAAAGACAAAATTATGTTTAAACAAAATTTGACAATGAAAATTAAGTTAATGTACACAATAACCTTTTTATGTTTAAACACAAACGAAAAAACTTTCAATTTGAACTTTATTTAACTTATAGTATAAATTTATAATATTTTATTATGATTAACTTATAATAAACCTTTCTATTTAGAAAAATCCATTAAATAAAGCTAAATTGAAATAAAAAATAGATATCCGCTTAAAAAAATTATTAAAAAAATAATAGTTAACAGATTTATCTGATATTAAATCTATTAAAAAATATTAAAAAAATAAAAGAATTTACTAAGTAGAAATAAAAAACAAAAGATAATCTATGTTTTTTATAAGTTAAATTAGATATTTTAAAGTATAAATAAATAAAATAAGATTTTTAAATGTTTAATTAAAAAAACAAGCCATATACTAAGACAATCTAAAAATAAAGAAAAGATAATAAGAATTTTGATAGTTTGTTTATTTTTTTAATTAAATATAGTATTTATTTCTAAAAAATGGAAAAAGTTTGTACAAAATATTAAAAGCATACAAAGAATTCTATTAAAATATTAAACATAATCTTTTTAATAGGAATCAGTGAATATAAACAGATCATGAGAAATTAAAGATAGTTCTTTTAATAAGAAAAATCTTACTAAAATGTTTAAGTTTTTTTAATAAGAACTAATGATTATAAAAAAACCATAGAAAATTAAAAATCCCATTTTAACATGAAGACATTATTAAAACATTAAACATGATTTTTGAAAACCGGTAAAGAATAAGATTTTTCAAACCAGACAATAAATAGCTAGTTTTATATTTAAAACAAGAAAATTGAATTTTGAAAATCCCCTTTTATGAAAAAAATGAAAAATTGAAGAATACACTATTCCTTAGAGATAATCTTTCTTGTTCTTTCACAGAGCCTTTCAACAAATGGGGTAGCAGGATGATAAAATATCTCAGACGGTTTATCATACTGAATAATCTCCCCTCCATCCATTACAAGAACATGGTCACCAAGATATAAAGCCTCACCAATATCATGAGTTACAAAAATAATTGTAATACCTGTTTTTTCATGAATTATTTTAATTTCCTTTTGAAGTTGAGCTCTGGTAATCTCATCTACAGCACCAAAAGGCTCGTCCATTAAAAGAATTCTTGGTGATGCGGCAAGTGCCCTTACAATACCTACCCTCTGTTTTTGACCACCGGACAACTCATTTGGAAAACGTTCCAATAAATCAGAATCCAAACCAACAATATCCAACCATTTATTAATCTTTGAATCTTTATTGTCAGATGTTGCCCTTTCCTCATCCCTCTGTTCTTGGTTCTTTCTAATCTTAATTTTTCTAGAGCTATTTTCCCTATATCTTCTTTTGATTTCCTTTTTTTCATCTTCTGCAATTAAATCAGGGACATAGGAAATATTCTCTTTAACAGTTAAATGTGGAAAAAGCATTGTTCCCTGAATAGAATATCCGATTTTTCTCCTTAAGTTTACAACATCAAAATCAGCAATATTTTTACCATCAATAAATATATCGCCACTATCAGGAGTAATTAAACGATTAATCATCTTTAACATAGTTGTTTTACCACAACCAGAACTTCCAATAACAGTTAGAAAGTCACCTTTTTCAATACTTAAATTAAGATTAGGAATAACCAGATTATCCCCATAGGATTTCTTTATATTCCTAAATTCAATGAAATTATTAGATGTGTTTTCATCCATCCTATCACCTTATTAAATTAATCCTTTTTTAACTAAGAAATCATGAGCAACATCTTTAGGATCTTTTTTCTCAACATCAACCTCATAATTCATTTGTCTCATTTCCTCCGTAGAGATTTTACCATTTAATTTATTTAATACAGGAAGTAAATCCGGATGTTTTTCAATAGTCTCCTCACTTACAAGAGAGCAACAATAGTAAGACGGGAAAAAGTGTTTATCATCCTGAAGGATCGTTAAATTAGAATCATATAATCTTCCATCAGTTGTGTAAACCTCTACCACATCAATTTTTCCTTGTGAAACAGCATCATATTTAAGGCTTACATCCAAATCCATGGTATTCTTAAAGTTAAGACCATATGTTTTAGTTAGATTATCATAACCATCAGCTCTTGAGAAATAATCTGATTCCGCACCAAATGTTAATTGATTAGATACTGCAGACAGATCAGAGATGGTTTTTAGATTATATTTCTTTGCTATTGAATTTGGAACAGCAATTGCATAAGTATTCTGGAATCCATAAGTATCCAACCATCGTTCATTATACTTTTCCTTAAATTCCTTTTTAAGAGTAGGAAACATTGATTCAGAATATATATTATTTTCATGCAAAACGGACATCCAGCCTACACCAGTATACTCGGGATAAATGTCGAATTCACCCTTCTCCATACCTCCCTGAATCGTGGAAGTACCTCCGGAAATACCGTTAGTCAACTGAACCTTATAGTCGGTATCATGTTCAATTAACTCTTCTAACATATATCCTAAAATGTATTGTTCTGTATATGATTTTGATGCAACATGAATGGTTTCATGACCATAATTATCATAAACCTCATATGCGCCTAATGCAACTATAGCGATAATAACCACAGCAATGAATTTCTTGTTTTTAAGGAAACTAAAGAATTTCTTCCTTGATTGACCTACCTTTGTAATTTTTTCAACAAGTAAAAGTATATAATCAAATGCCAAAGCCACTATAGTAATCAATATACTTCCAGCAAGTACAAGATCAATGTTATTAGTTGTGATTCCACGATAGATAGCTACTCCAAGACCTCCAGCTCCAATAAAAGATGCAATACCTGCAAGAGCAATAGTCATAACAGACATATTTCTAATTGCTGACATAATATGAGGTAAAGCCAAAGGTAGCTTAATCTTAAATAAGATCTGCCTATCTGTACTACCCATTCCCTCTGCAGCTTCAATGATACCGGGATCAATCGTCTTAATTCCAGTGTAGGTGTTTCTTACCATAGGAAGCAAACCATAAACTGTTAGCGCAATAATAGCATTCGTATCCCCCACACCTACAACAGGTATAAGAAAACCGAAGAGCGCAATAGAAGGAATGGTATAAATAATATTTACAAGTGTTAAAATCCATTTGTTTCTAGGATATTCACTTACAGTAATTCCAAGCCCAAGTCCAATAATAATTGATAGAATAATAGCAATTAAAGATATCTCCAAATGTTCAATAGTAAGATTTATGAACAAATCACTTTGACTTGTAAATAATGAAATTAATTCACCAATCACCATACCACCGCCATTTTAACAATTAGAGCAATAAAGTAAAATCAATGAATAAGATTGCAATAAATAGGCAATATATAAAAAAGTTCAATTGAAAAAGTATAAAAAACAGTAATTTAATCATTTTAAAAAATTATTAAATTAAAAAGGTTTTATTGCCCCAATATAAACATATAATATATAGTTGTTTAAGTATTATAAATATTATGTTTATACAATTAAAAACACAAGTATAGATTAATTGTAGAAAAAGAGCATAATAAATAATAAAAATAAGAAAAATTAAACCAGATATCTAAAAAAGTAAATAAATCTGAAAATATTTCAAAATTACAAAATAGATTGGATTTTTAAATGATATGATAAAATAAACCATTTGAATAAAAATAAGAAAATAGAAATAATTCCTAAATAAAATAAGAAAATAAACCACCTGAACAAAAATAAGAAAATAAATAGAATTTTTAAAAAAAAAGTAAGAAAATAAATAAGTTAATCAAAAAAATGAAAAAAGGATTATTTAATCCTATTTTTCAATGTTTTTAAAAACTTTCTCCAGTTCCTCTTCCTGGGAAATATCCTCTTGAGCCTTAATTACCCTATTTAAATCTGCTTGTGTTTCAGGATATTTAGGTACAGCTTTACAACCGCCGTCATCTCTTTTGGATATTTCAAAAGTACCGATCTTATCAGCAATACGTGTTGTTTCTAATTTATCCATACCAATCAATGGACTAAGAATAGGCATGTCTACACCATAACGGGAGGATAAAATATTTTGAAGTGTTTGGGAAGCTACCTGACCAACACTACTTCCGTCAACAATAGCCAAAGCACCGATTTCTTTTGCAAGTTTTTCAGCTGTTTTATACATACCAGATTTACATAAAACACAGGTCATCTTCTCAGGACCTTTATTTTTACATGTCTTAAGATATTCCCCATATGGTGCTACTCTTTTTTGAATTGGAACACCAGAGGCATATGTTTGCAATTGATCCACCAAATCATTAAAATTATTTCTTGCATCGGATGTTGTGTATGGACTATTATCAAAATTGAGAGCCGTTACAGCACATCCTCTCTTCATCATCAAATAAGCAGCAACGGGAGAATCGATACCACTGGACATTAAAACTACAACCTTTCCCTGAGTTCCGAGCGGAAGACCTCCAGGTCCGTCAATCTTTTCATGATAGATATAGGTATCATTATCCCTAATTTCAACGAAGATTTCAAAGTCAGGGTCAGATAGGTTTACCTTAAGAGGTATGGTATCAATTACAACGGATCCACAGAATGCCCCGGCTTCCTGAGATGTGAAATCATGATTTCCAACACGCCTACATCTTATTGCAAAGGTCATACCCTCCTTCAATAATCCCTCACTAATCAAGTGCTTGGTATATTCCTTTAATGTTTTAGTTACATCCTCTTTAGTGGTTTTAGTTCTTACTACCGGAGAATAAGACACGATACCAAATATCTTATCTAATTTTTCCAGTGCATCTTCAAAGTTCTCAGGTTCTAGAAATATCCTTCCCTGATCCCTTTTGATATTTCCATCTATTGATGCTGATATATTTTTAACTAATTTTCTCTCAAATCTTAATCTGATTTTAGTACTTTTAAGAGCTAATTCCCCATATCTTATGAGTATTAAATCATAATCCATCTTTTCTCTCCCAATAAATTAACTATAACAATTTTAATTGAATAATACTTCTTATAATAATAAAATAAATATTAATCTTTAAATTAAAAGATAAATCCAAAAACGACTATCACTCTCTTTTTTAAAACAATCATTATTTTATCTTTATAATAATTATAATATTATTTTTAGATATAATATATTTAATATATAAAAATAAACTATTGTTATATATCAATATTATTTATTAGTTCTCTTAATTAATAAGAATATGCTTAATTAATCAAAATTTAAATAATATTAAAAAAATAAGTAAATCTATGAGCGATAAGAATTTACAAGATGAAGATATGGAATATATTTCCAGTGATACATTAGAATCAATTGTAGATGGAATATTTGCTGTAGCAATGACTATTCTAACATTTTCTATTGTTGTACCGGATATGGGACAATTAACTGCTGCAGGACTTCCAATATATCTTGAACAATTAAAATCACAGATATTCTTATTTATTGTATGTTTTATCGTACTTGGAAACAACTGGATTACACAAAGGGAGATTTTATCTTTAATCGAAAAAACCGATAAAACACTAATGATAATTACATTAGCATTATTACTGGGTGTAAGTTTATATCCGATAATTATCACATTAGTTACTAATTTTGGTGAGGAGTTTCCAATATTTGTACAATACTATCATTTAACCAATTTATATATGGGTTTAATACTTGTACTTCAATGGCTTTACATCGTTTCCAAAAGATTACATCTTAAAATAAGCTTAGATTCAAGTTATATAAAAAATGCCAAAAAACTATTTAATAATGATATGAGCATTAGAACCAGTGGATTTGAAACATTTTATTACCCAATCATTATTGTAATTTCACTTGTTGTATCCTTTTGGTATCCTCAACCAAGCCGGTATTTATATATTTTAATTATATTTAAACCTGTGCTAAATAAAATCAATGAGAAATATTACTATAGAAAACTAAGAAAAATAGTTAATGAGAGTCCCTACATTAACAAGATTTCAAGTAAATTCGAAGAATTACCTGAAGATGAGAGAAAATATTTAACGGAATTAGGCAATAACTTAAATAGTTTTGATAGTCTCGAAATTGAAGACAGACATAGAGTCATTGATATTCTAATGGAATTACATCCAAGTCTTAAAGGAAGAATTGAGGAATTTGAAAATATTAAAAAAGAGAATCCCGACTTTGATAGTGATGATACCATAGAGTATTGTGTTAAATTTAAATCTTTGGTTGACTTTTACAAATCATTAGACATAGATATTTCAAAATTAAGAGACAAATAATCATTTAATCTCAAATTAACTTTTTTATAAACTTATTTTAATATTTTTAAAGGATCATAAAATAAAAAAAAGAAATTTAAGTAATCCTGAATTTACCTATTTATAACCCTATCAACATTTCTAAGGAATTATAAAATAGAAAAAGAGAAATAGGCAAGTAAACTTACTTAAAAAAATAAAAAAAAGAAAAAACAGGTTAAAACCTATTGGATTAATGAATATGCCTTATCTAAAGCATCCTCCATTTTATCTGCATTTGGACCTGCACCTTGTGCTAGAGTTGGACGACCTCCACCTCCACCACCAAGTAAACTTGCAGCTTCCTTAATAATGGCATTGATTTTAACACCATCATCAATAGCCTTACCAGATGCAGCACCGACTATTTTTCCGTCATTGTTTCCAATTATTACAACATCTGCCTTATCATTGTCTGTGAAATCTGTTGCAATGTTTTGAAGATCTTTAATATCCCCATCAACAATTTCTTTTAGAACCTTAAGACCATTTACTTCCTCAACATTATTTACTAAAGTACTAATTTTTAAAGAAGCAATTTCTGCTTTAAGTCTTGAGATTTCATTTTTATACTGTTTCCACTCTGTAAAGAATCTTTCACAGGTTTTTGGAAGTTGTTCTGGAGTTACTTTAAATGTGTTTGAGCTTTCCCTTACAATCTCGTTTTCTTCCTGAATAGAATCAACGGCTGCAAGACCTGCGGAGTATTCTAACCTTTCGACTCCATCCTGAACCCTTTCAGTTTTATGGATTTTAATCATACCAACATCACCTGTTTTAGGTACATGAGTACCTGCACAAGCTTGTACATCCACACCAGGAACTTTCACAACACGAATATTGTTACCTGGTACTACACCACCCTGATATAATTTAAGGCCATATTTCTTATCAGCCTCATCCCTTGTAAGCCATTTAATCTCAAGGAGTATATTATCCATAACATAGGAATTTGCAAGTTTCTCAATCTCATCAAGTTCTTCCTGAGATATACGTTTATAATGTGATAAATCTATACGGGATCTTTTAACACCTTTTTGTGCACCTGCCTGCCAAATATGATCGCCCAAAACTTTCCTTGCTGCAGCCACAACAAGGTGGGTTGCTGTATGATGTCTTGCAAGGGAAATTCTTCTATTCCAGTCAATTTCGCCTTTAACGGATTTACCAACTAAAGACTTAAGTTCGCTTTTAAGTGAGTCTAAATCATCATCCCCAGTAGTTTTAATCTGATGGAAAACAACATTATTGATTTTCTGGACATAATCCACTTCATAATCCTTACCGTCACAGGTTAAAATACCAACATCAGCTGGTTGACCTCCACCTTCTGGATAGAAGACAGTTTGATTTAAAACCACATTAAGTTTATCCTTAATTTCCTCAACGCCTAAAACCTCAGCTTCAAACTCCCTTTGAGTAAATTCCTTATAGAACAATAGGTCGGTTTCATGATAATTAAATTCATAATCATCTTTAACTTTTACTTCTTCCTTTTCATGTCTATCTGCTACAATAGTAAAGAAATTATCCGGAATTTCCACTTTAAAATTGTCTCCTGCAAGTTCTTTAACAGTCTCAGGAGGCATACCCTGAGCATCATAAAGACCGATCAAGGTTTCCAAAGGCATTTCAGTTTTTCCCTGTTTTTTAAGGTTTTTAATAGTTCTTTTAACTGTTTTTTTACCTTTTTCAATGGTTACACCATATCTTTCTTCCTCAAGATCTATAATATTCATAATATGTTCCTGGGATTTACTGATTTCAGGATAGAAATCTTTTAGGAAGTCAAGTTGTATTTTCATCACATCGGATAAAGATTCCCTCATGTCCAATTGATTCATATATCTGATTGTTCTTCTTAAGATAAGTCTTGCAAGATAACCTTCCTTAACATTTGAAGGAATGATACCGTCAGCAAGCATAAATGCCAAACAACGTGTATGGTCTGCAATAATATAAATTGCCTCCATAGGCTCTGATGATTTGAGAAGTTCCTCTATACTAATTCCTAATTTATCTGCAACTTTCTGTCTAAGCATTCTTAAATCAGCATAGTCTTCAATATCCATTAAACCTGCTATTCTAGCACTTTCACCTAATATTTCTTCATTAAGTTCAACACCAGTGATCTCTTTAAGTTTTTCAATGACAGGTCCGAAACATGCATCATATGCAGTTGGAGTTCCTTGTGAAATCCAGGCAATACGTTCAAGACCATAACCGGTATCCACTACCTTGATAGGAATCTCTTCTCTTTCACCATTAGCTAAGGTTTTATATTGCATGAAAACAAGTGTAGCAAGTTCTACACCTCTGCACATGACTTCATAACAAGGTCCTTCATTACCTCCACCTTCCCACCATGATGGAATGAAAGTAAGTTCATCTGTATTAATTCCAATACTTGCAAAAAAGTTGTGACATAACTCAATACATCTATCTTCCCAATATATGAAATGATCTGGTTTATTAATTACAGTATGTGAACCCATTGTAAAACAGGTCATATGTCTACCGGTTCTTCCAACATTATCTACATCATTTAATCTAATAGAAGGTTGAGCTATTTCTAAAGGATTAGCAGGAGGTTCTACAATACCTGAGGTAATCCATGGTTGGAAGCAGAAAATAGAAGCTCCAACTAAAAATACATCATCTCTCCATCTTTTAGCTAAGATTGGATAACGAGGTATAGGTGTATGACCTTCCTTTTCTAAAAATTCTTTAAAAGTTTTTTGGATTTCATATAAATCATATGGTTTATCAGTTGCAGGGTTTCCAATAAAATCATATTCATCACATGGAGCATCTCCACATGTATCCCTTTCAACTTTAGAATAGAAATCATGACCACATTTTTTACATGTATATTTTTTATAACCTAATTTGTCAAATATTTCCATTATATCAACTGAAAAAAATCTATTATTAAAAAAAATCTTTTATAAATTAATAATTATAAAAAGTAAAGTTTTATAATATGTGTATATTTCTCTTTTTTAATATTTAATGTTTGATTTTTAAAAATTAATTTTCAAATCAATAGAATAAGAAATATTTAAAATATTACAGGGAAAAAAACAGTATAATTGATAAGTTCTAAAAAAAATCAGTCTAAAATGAACAAATAAGCTTAAAAATCAGAAATTAACAAATAAACAATGAAAAATAGCATTACAATAAAAAGATAAGAAATTAGTTAAAATAAACTAATTTCCCTTTTTTGAAAAAATAAAAGTAAAGTAAGATAACTTACTTAACCGAATAAAGCACCTAAACCAGCAGCTGCTTCTTCTTCAGCTTCTTCTTCACTTTCTTCTTCTTCCTCTTCTTCCTCTTCTTCAGCAGGAGCTGCTGCAGGAGCTGCAGCTACAGGAGCTGCTGCAATAGCGGAAGTTTCAATAGCTTCATCGATATCAACATCTTCTAATGCTGCGATTAAAGCTTTTACTCTAGCTTCGTCGACATCTACGCCAGCTGCTTCGAGTATTTTAGTTACGTTTTCTTCATTAATTTCTTTATCAGTAGTATGCAAAATCATTGCCGCATATATATATTCCATGTTATCACCATTATTCTTTCTTAAATAATCTTTTTTTAGGTTTATTTTAAAACAATAAAAAATTTAAATAATAATATTATCCGAAGAGAGCACCTAAACCTGCTGCTGCTTCTTCTTCAGCTTCTTCCTCAGTTTCTTCTTCTTCCTCTTCTTCCTCTTCTTCAGCAGGAGCTGCAGCTACAGGAGCAGCACTTGCAGCATTAGCTAATTTTTCAGCTAATTCATCATCTAATGCATCATCAGATAATTTACCAGCTAAAGCTAACATTTTACCATTTGCTAATCCTATAATTATATCAGAAGTTTCGGAGTTAAGAATTCCTGCTTCAACAGCAAGGTTAATGGATTTGCTGTGAGCAGATTGAATCATAGTTGCAATAGTTTCTTTAGTAGGTATACCAGCGAAGACAGATAAATTGAATGCTTTCATATATGCATCTTGTACCTTAGCAATGGTTTCTTCTTCGTCAATTGCAAGTACATCTGCAGGATATACAGATCCTTCCTCATAAACTGCGTGTAAATCAATACCAACTTCCATAGGTTTAATACCTAATCTGGTTAAAACACTAGCAACTTGAGGTGAAACAGTATCTCCTTCTTCAACAACAACCGCATCTTTGTCAACTACAATTTTACCTTTATCAATTCTAGCATTTGCTCCAATTTGTTGTAATTCACCTAAAAATGGACCAGGTTCAAAACCAGTATCTCCTTTAGGTACAACAATATCTTTAGCAGCTGTACTACCAGGTTTAGCAGGAGCATCTGTTTTATTATCCTCTAAGATTTTGTATAATCTAAAAGGGTTCATATCGGTAAAAATTAATGCAGGTTGTCCGGTCATATGTTCAGAAAGACCTACAATATTTTCCTTATTTTTATTGCAATCTTCTAAAGCTAAATTAATAAGATTTTTCTTAGATAATCTAATGAGAGCATGATTTGATAAACTTTTTCTCATTTCTTGAAGTTGTTTAGCAGGAATGTTTAATAAATCTACTACTCCAATAACATCATAAGAATCAATTAAATCTTTAATTTCTTTAACTTCATCTTTCTTCCATTCAGCAACGTGAGCCATTAGATCACCCTCACTACTGAACCCATTGTTGTTTTAATAAACATGGATTTAATTTGTTTTCTTCCTTTCTCTAAGTGGCGGTCTAAGATTGCAAGAACAGCTTCCATATTTTCAGCTATTTGCTCGTCAGCCATGTCTTGTGTACCGATTATAATTTGAATAGAAGGATGTTGTTTAACTCCCACTTTAATAGTATTTTGTAATCTTCCTAAAAGTGGAGCTAATTTAGCATTTGCTGGGACAGGTTTTGGCATTTTTTTACGAGGACCAAGAACTGGACCTAAAAATCTACCAACAAGTGGCATCATATCAGCTTGAGCTATGAAAAAGTCAACATTGTCTGCTAACTTTTTAGCTTCTTTCCTGTCTTTTCCAAGTTCTTCTAATCTAGGTTTATCGATAACAAGATCTACACCAGCATCTTTAGCTTGAACAATTAAATCTCCATCAGCAATAACACCGATATTAATGTCTTTTCCACGACCATTAGGGAGAATAAGTTCTTCTTCAAACCTATTTTCTGGCTTTTTGACATCTAAGTCTTTGATATTAATAATCATATCAATAGACTCAGTGAAGTTCCTCGGCTTGGATTGTTCTTTAGCCTTCTTCACCGCATCAATCATTTCTTGTGTCATATAAATCCTCCATGAACATTGTTCATGAGCTTTTTTTGGTTACGAGCAATCGATAATAAAAATAATCATAATAAATAATAATATTAATAATACCGACTACATCTAACTGTATTAACTTAAATTCTAAGTAATACTAGTCGCATATTTCGTATAAAATTAATTATACTAGTACAATTAAGTACTCAAATAATGTATCTTTATTCAATGAACAAAGCTACATAAAATGTTTTTAAACATTTCAAAATAACAGTATATCCACCATAACTTACATTCCATAAATGCTCATTATAATATCATATACACTGATAAATTTTTTCTCAATAAAGATTATAAGTAAACTAAAATCTAGTATCCGTCAAAGACACTATCATACTCTCCAGCATCAAGTGCTTTTTGAGCATCTCTAGGATCTTTACCATCAACGGTAATTCCCATACTTACAGCAGTTCCCATAACCTCTTTAGTTGCAGCTTTATAATCGTTAGCAAGTAATGAATCATATTTCATCCTAGCAATTTTAAAAGCTTGTTCAACAGATAAATCTGCAGCAACTTCAGTACCAGGTTCATGAGATCCTTTCTCAATATTGAGTTCATCCATAATAAGTGCTGTTGTTGGAGGAGTACCAATCTCAATTTCAAATTCTTTAGTATCACTGTCAACAATTACTTTAACAGGAACTTTCATACCTTTGAAATCTGCAGTTTTATTATTGATTTCTTCAACAACTTGCATCATATTAATACCTAAAGGACCAATTGCTGGACCTAAAGGTGGTCCTGGGGTAGCACTTCCACCTTCAACAAGGACCTCTACTGTGTCTGTTGGCATCAGTCAACCTCCTTTTGAATAATTCTAATTTGATCTGCTTCAACAGTAACAGGAATTGGAACTGCAGCTTCGACTAATTCTAAAACTACTTCCTCGCGAGATTTATCAATACGTACTACCTTAGCCCTTTCACCTTTAAATGGACCAGAAATAAGCTCAACAACACTTCCTTCTTTAATAGAGGAAATGATTGGTTCTGGTTTAAGGAATCTTTTTACCTCTTCAAAAGTAATCTGTGAACTACCTTCTACAATACCCCTTAAATGAGGTATTTTCATTGCAGGATTCCTCATATCAATCTTAGTTGAAGCTTCAACCAAAATATAACCTTTTAAAGACTCTGGGACAATAATAGTTTCTATACCAATAAAGGTTTCTGTACCTCGAGTATCTCGAGATCTAGTAGCTAAAATTCTTGCCACATTTCTTTCTTGACCTGCTGATGTTTTAAGAGCATAAATGGAATTTTCATTATCTTCCATGTAATCCACCTATATAATTAAATTTATTATATAATTATAGATTAATTAAGGTTATTATAAAAAATCTAACTTGTATAATTCATAAACATAGTAAATAAGAATACTATCAAAAAAAATTAAAAATCATTATAAAAGTAGATTAATATAATAATATTATATATTTACTAAGTAGTATTTAAATGTTTCAAACACTATATAAATAAGGATTGAAATCTGAAAAAGTTTTTATAAAAAAGAGTTAAGATAAAGTTTTTTATTGAAAAATAAAATTTAGGTATTTAAATACCAATAAGTTGTCCTATTAAAACAATAATAAAACCAATTAAACCGATTAAAATAATACCAATACCAGTTACTTTGGCGAAATTAGTATATTCTTCACCATCCGGTTTTCTAGCTACTCTAAGAACTCTTTTAGCTTCTTTATTAAAATTTTGTAATGAATCTTGAACTGTCATAAATATCCCTACAGAATATTAAAACATTGAAAAATAATTAATCAATAATCAGTATTAAAAATTTTGTAAATATTAACATATAAATATTTGGTTTTTTTTAAAAAATTTAAAATCAGAATAGAAAAATGAACCTAATTAAAATTTATTTATTTTAGAAAATATTAAAAGTTGAATTAATATTTTAAAAAAAAAGATTGAAAATGATGATTAGAATATCTCATCAATGTAGCTACTTAATGGATCATCATCTTCTTCCTCAGAATCATCAGAATGTTCTGGAGTTATTGTTTCATCTTCTTTAGAACCAAATTCATAAGGTTTAATTCCTGAAACAATAATAGTGGTTCTTACCATATTCTGTAGGCTTTCATCGATTTGAGTACCCCAAATAATATTTGCTTCTGGAGCTAACTTATCTGCAACAATTTGTACAATTTTTTCTGCTTCTTGTAATGTTAAATCAGCACTACCAGAAATGTTAATTAAAGCACCTTTAGCATCAGAGATATCAATATCCAATAATGGACTGCTTAAAGCTTCATGTACTGACTCTAAAGCTCTATCTCCAGAATCAGATTCTCCCATACCAATCATAGCCATTCCGGAGCCTTTCATAATACTTCTAATATCTGCAAAGTCAAGACTTACTAAACCTTGTTTAGTAATAAGTTCTGTAATACCCTTTACAGCTCTTCCTAAAATTTCATCAGATACCATGAAAGCTTTGTTTAAAGGAAGGTTTGGAGCAACTTCTAAGAGCTTATCATTAGGAATGACAATAACAGTATCAGATGCTGTTTGAAGTTTTTCTAGTCCTTTTTCAGCATTTTCTCTTCTTTGAACACCTTCAGCTGAAAATGGTAATGTGACAACTGAAACAGTTAAAGCACCTAATTTTTTAGCAATTTTTGCAATAATAGGAGCTGAACCAGTACCGGTTCCTCCACCAAGACCACAGGTTACAAATACCATATCTGCACCATTAAGTCTTTCCCTAATTTCATCTTCACTTTCTTCAGCACATTCTTCTCCAACTTCAGGCATTCCACCTGCACCTAATCCTCCACAGGTTTTTCTACCTAAAAGGATTTTACTATCAGCTTGACTATAGAATAAATCTTGTGCATCAGTATTTACTGTAATTGTTTCTGCACCTTCAATACCTACTTCCTCTAATCTAGAAATGGTATTGTTTCCAGCACCACCAGCACCAACCACAAAGATATTAGCCTTACTGTTGTTAATTATATCGATTAATTCCTCATCTAAATCTGAATTAACATGATTATTAGAAGATTTATTTTCCGTCCTTTGTTCAGATTCTTTAATTGCGTCATCTATAAATTTCACGTATAAACCCCACATTAAATAATTAATATAGTTTTATATTATAATCAAAAAATGAAATAGTAAAATTATCAATCTTTAAAACTGTTAATAAATAAAATTAACTTTCTATCATTTTAAAAAACACCATAATAGAAAAAACCACTTTTTACTATTACAAAATATTAATCTTAAATAATAATTTTAATATCATATATTAAATAATTATTTTTTTTATCTTTTATATGTATAAATATTTTGGTATATTGATAAAAAACGAAATTCGAAAAACAAATAAAAATTTCTAAAAAAATAATAAAAAGAAATAATGTTGATTAGATAGAGTAAAAAAAATTCAAAACAAATGAATTTAAGAAATATTATAAAATAAAAGAGAATAGATAGTATATCTGAATTTAAAGTAATATAGCTTAAAGCTTCAAATATTTTATTCCTAAAATAGAGATTATACAAATAAAATACCAAAATGAATAAATCTATCTAAAATAAATAAACAATTTTAATAAAAAAACATTAATTAGATAAGAAAATTTTACAAATATTCATCAAATAATCTAAAATCCAAATCTAATATAAATATATATTTAATAATATTATAATTATATTATATTTTACAAATAAAATTAATATATTAATTAATTTATAAGTTGATTTTACTATTTTTAGATATTTTATTAAAAAACAAAGGTCCTTTAAATGACAGAAGAAAAACAACCAGATTACAAAAAATCTAAAACAAAAGAAGGCATTCCATATAAATATGTTGAAAATGGGAAATACAATGTAATTCCAATCGAGACAAATTATATAAAACCTAACGAAAACCTTGACAAACTCTTTAATAAAGCCTACCCATTGTTTGAAAATGATGATTATTTGGTAATTGCAGAAACACCAATTTCTGTCTCACAGGGAAGATTAATTGACGAGGCAGAATATACTCCAGGTTTAGGTGCCAAGTTTCTTGCTGGTTTCTGGAGCAAATATCTATGGGGTTATATTTTAGGGTCTCTTCTTAATATTAAACAGAGAACAATCCACAACCTTAGAAGACTTCCTCCAGAAACAGCTAGACATAAACAGGTTATTCTTGATTTATATGGATGGAAACATGCCCTAAAACCAGCTTCAGAAGCAGGTGTTGATTTAAGTAATTCGCCGGGAACTTATGTGTCACTACTTCCAAAAAACCCTCAAAAAGTTGCGGAAGATCTATCTAAAATGGTTCTGGATAAAACTGGAAAAAACGTGAATGTGATGATAATAGACACCGATGCAACCTATATGAAAAATGGTAAATACTTCACAGGACTTCCAACGGCAATTGATGGAATTGAATCCGATAAAGGTGCATGGGGATACACAAAAGGACAATTATCTAAGAATATGGGCTCAACACCACTCGGATCAAGTAAGAAATTATCTGTAGAATATGCCCTTAAAATTGCAAATATTGCAGAGGATTATCAAAAATCACTTTCAACATGTATGGAAACAATTCACAGTGCGAAAAAAGTTCTAAATACAGATAGTGCCGAAGATAGCATAAGTGTTGAAACATTAAACAAGATTACACATACACCTGCAGTAATAATAAGAAAAAGATTAGAATAATATTACACATAGACATAGACCAATAATAAAAAAGATCAAAATAAAAATTTAAAAAATTTTAAAAAACATGATTATACTAAAAATACTTATAAAAACAAAAAATATATTAATAATTAAAACAATATAGATATGTTATAATAATATAATCCAATCTTCTAAAAAAATTAGTGTTTTTTGTTTATATTTTTCTTTTTTTATTTAATAAATCCAAATTATTTCATAAAAATAGCCAATTTCAACAATAAATACTGATTTAAAAAAGAATTAAATAAAGATAGGGAGAAATCAAATGTTAGATGACCCATTAGTACAAGACTTATTAAGAAAGATAATTGACGACCCTGAAGATCATCAGGAAGCTAAAAAGTCTAAAAGTAAAAAAAGTAAAAAAAATGATGATAAAGATTTAGACAACATGCTTATTGTTCAATGCCTTAATAAGGGAGTAAAAACTGACGAAGAGATTGCAGAAAAAACTGGAATCAGATTAAATATTGTTAGAAAAATACTCTACAGACTTTATGATGCTGGACTTGCAAGCTATAAAAGACATAAAGATCCTGAAACACAATGGTATAGCTACGATTGGAAATTTGAACCTGAAGAGGTTAATAAAACCATTAAAAAACAAATCAATGACGAGATTGAATTCCTTAAAAACATTTTAGACAATGAAAAAGACAATATGTTTTTCTCATGCCCTGAAGGACACACCAGATTTGATTTTGAAGACGCAAGTAATGTAGGTTTTACTTGTCCAGAATGTGGTGAAGAAGTCGTATTTGAAGATAATGCTGACATCATTAAAGAACTAGAAAAGGATATTAAAAAATATCAAAAAATCTATGATTCAATAGAAGTCAGTGAATAATATTTTTTTAAATTTTCTTAAATATTATTTTTACAAATAATATTATATTCAAACTACTTTTTTTTAAGTTTTAAACAGATATTTACGTTTTAATACTATTTTTTCAATGATTTACTTAATTATATAAATTATTTAACAATCAATATTATCTTTTTTTAAAGAATAATAATATAATTTAAATCATAAAATCAATAATTTAAGATTTTATTTTTATTCTTAAAAATTATAAATAAGATAAAACTTAAAAAAATAATTAATTATTAAATTAAAATAAAATCTAAGCTAAAAATATATTTATATTTTAGAAATAATTTGAAATCTAATTTTCTTAAATTAGAATAATTAATTATTAAATTAAAATAAAATCTAAGCTAAAAATAGATTTATATTTTAGAAATAATTTGAAATCTAATTTTCCCAAATTAGAAAATATAAAAGACATCCAATGATTAACATGGAAGAGATAGAACTTTTAAGAGAAGAGGGTTGTCCAGAAAATGTAATTGCCCATTGTATTGCTGTCTGTAAAAGGGCACAGGAAATAGCTATGAATTTTCCCAATGCAGATAAGGAGCTTATTAAAACAGGGGCATTATTACATGACATTGGAAGATCCAGAACACATGGCATTAAACATGCAGTAGTTGGTGCAGAACTTGCACGTCAACATGGTTATTCTGATGAAGTTGTAAACATTATTGAAAGACATATTGGTGTAGGCATTACTAAAGAAGAGGCAGAAAAATTGAATCTTCCAATAAAATCCTATGTTCCAGAGACTATTGAGGAAAAGATAGTGGCTCATGCAGATAATCTATTACATGGAACTGAAAGAGTAGATATAGAATATGTTATTAAGAAATGGAAAAAGAGAATGGATAATCCAGATGATTCTATTGAAAGACTGTTAAAATTAGATTATGAGCTTATTGGTCAATTCAATCAATAAGACTTTAATCAGAACAAATTATTATCTTTTAGAGAATTTATTAAAATCAGATAAGAATTTTCTAATAGCCTATTAAAATAAACTATGAGATTTAATTAATAGCACTTATTTAACTAATTATAATTAAAGAAATAAGGATTGTGTAATATATGAAAGTTATATGTTCAAGTGAGGAATCATTATACAGACCTGAGGCAGTAAGATGGAGAGAAAGGATGAGATTAATGAAACCATATGGTAATGTAGTTGCAATTCTTCCTTGTTCTATGAAAAAACCATATTCCAATTCAAAATCCCATCAAAAATTTAAAAGAGCAACTAAAGGTTATCAGGAAGTAATTGTTACTTCCCCTTTTGGAATATGCCCAAGAGAATTAGAAAATACCTTTCCAATACAATCTTATGATGTGAGTGTAACTGGTTCCTGGAGTGAAGATGAAAAGAGGGAAGCTGGAAAACTTTTAAGAGAGTATATTGGAGATACTCCTGCAGTTGCAAATGTTTCAGGTGGTTATGAGGAAACATGTAGGGAATATTTGGATGATCTCGATATAACATATACCTGTGTAGATAATCGTCCAACCAATCCCGATTCCATTTATAATATGAGAATGGAATTAAAAAAATATGAAAAGATGCCACGTCGTGAGAGAACATTACACGAGTTAAGATCTATTGCCAAATATCAATTTGGTGAAGGTGGAGAAAACCTTATACCGGATGATGTGATTATTAAGGGAAGATATCATCATAAACTTTATTATAACAACAGACAGATTGCATTTTTAAATAAGGATGTTGGTTTATACACCTTGAGTTTAGCTGGTGGGGAAATACTTGGAGAATTGAATCTTAAAACTGTGAATATTGATTTCGATTTAAAAACAAACACCGTTTTCTCAGTAGGTGTTGAAAGTGCAGATCATTCCATCATACCTCGGGATGAGGTGGTAGTCATGAGGAATGATGAAGTATTAGGAACCGGAAAGGCCATAGTTAGTGGAGAAGAGATGGAAAAATCTAATTATGGTGTTGCAGTAGACATAAAGCATAGAAAGAAATAAATTTAAAACTTTTCAATTAGAAAAATCAATTATACATTTTTCCAAAAATTGAAAAAGTATTTAAATAGTAAATTTTAATAATAATAACAATTGTTTTATAAAAATATGAAAAGTCAAAAATCATATAAAATTAGTACCTGGAAATAGTATATTTTAAATATGACGATTTGACAATAAACAATTAGTATTAAAAAATTTTAAGAAAAAAGAAAAAACAGGTGATAAATATGTCCGAAGATATTGTAAGTGATATAAGAAATGCAATTTACCCAGTATTAGATCCACATATGGGAATAAGTGTAATCGACATGGGAATTGTACAATCTATTGACGTTAATGACGGAGTAGCAGACATTGTTATTAAACCAACTAATCCTGCATGTATGAGTATTACCCGTGTAGCTGTACAAGTTAAAGAATTAGCAGGAAGAGTAGAGGGCGTAGATAAAGTTCATGTAAAAATCATTGAACATGCAATGGCAGATACTCTTAATGAAATGATTAATAGAGATTAAATTTAAATTTTTAAATTTTTAAATTTTTCTTATTGTAAAGCATAACATTTAAATAATATAAAAATAAAAATTATATTAACTTGTATTTCTTGAAAATAGAAGTGTTATTATTAAAAAATATTTTTTTATATAGGCTAGTGGCACAGCTTGGTTAGCGCGCACGGCTGATAACCGTGAGGTCATGGGTCCGAATCCCATCTAGCCTACTAAAAAACTTTTTATAGATATTTAATTTCATATAGGCTAGTGGCACAGCTTGGTTAGCGCGCACGGCTGATAACCGTGAGGTCATGGGTCCGAATCCCATCTAGCCTACTAAAAAACTTTTTTTATTAGTTGTTACTTTTTTTAAAAGAATTCTATTTTATATATACTTTAAAAATTTTTTAAAAAACAATAATTAAAATAGACAAATAGCCATATTTTTTTAAATATTTTCATGAATCTTATTGGAATTGATAGAGATTTTATATATTATAAAAGTATATATACTTCAAAAACAAATACTTCAATGTACAAAAAATGGGAGTGAAGTTAAAATGTGGGGAAAAATAAATGAAAAATTTCGAAAGTATCCTGCAAGAATCAGAGTAGTACAAAAAATGTTAGAACTAGGTATAAGAATCAGTGATGATGGAAAGATTTACTGTGGTGACTTAAAGATTAACGAAGCAGCCCTTGCAAAAGTATCAAATGTAGACAGAAGGGCAATAAAATCAACCATTGATTTAATTTTAGATGATAAGGAATTAAGTACCATATTCAAGAATATTGTTCCTGCAGGTACATTACTTAAAAACATTGCAAAAAGTTTAGGCCTTGGTGTAATTGAAATAGAATCCGGAGAAAAAAGTAATGGTATCCTTGCATCAACTAGTGCATTAATCGCATCTAAAAATATCAATATAAGACAAGCTTATGCTGAGGACACATATCTTGAAGAGGATCCTGTACTTACAATCATTACAGATGAGCCAGTACCTGGAGACATAATAAATGAATTCTTAAAGCTAGATAATGTTAAAAGGGTTTCAATTTATTAAATAAACCCTTTTCATTATTTTTTTATTCCGATAAAAAAACAATCAACTAATTCTACTCAAATGAGATGTTAAATCTAATTTTTAATTTAATTATAACTACTTTTATTCTAGACGGAATCACCATTAAATAAAGATCCATAAATTATTAATTATTAAATCCATGTTTAATTTATAATGCATTTGTTTAAATAGATAATCTCAAAAGAGCAAATGAACTATTTTTACTTAAATTACTTAACTTTAAATCTAATATTTAAATATAAATATTTTAAAGCCAATTTTAAAGTTAAACATTAATCCATTAACAGTAAATAGTTTATTAGAATTTAGAAATCAAAAAACTAGAAAAAACCAATATAAAAATCAATACAATGTAAATAGAAAAAAATAAGACAAAATCAATAAAAGAGAAAAATTAAATTAGATAAAATTAAATTTAAGCCTCTTGAGAATGAGCTGCTTCCCATTCTTTATCCTCTTCATCAAGAACATCTAAAAGCTCATCCCATGCTTCCAAAGATTCTTTAGCTGCTTGTTCAGTTAATTTTTCAATAGCATAACCTGCATGAATCAAAACATAATCTCCAACTTCCACATCAGGAAGAAGATTTGTTCTAGCGGTTTGCCTTACTCCACCGAAATCAGCTGCAAGTAAATTATTCTCTTTATCTAATTCAACAACCTTAGCAGGTGCTGCAATACACATAGTACACACTCCTATAAATTATTTTTAAAATTATTAAAAATTAAAAAACCTATATATCAATCATTATTAACTTAATAGTTACAAGTATATAAAAATATTTAATTAAATCAAAAAAAGTATTACTTTAATAATTTTTATTAATAAAAAAGTCCAATATTAAAACCTTAAATAAAAATCAAAAAAAATAAAAAGGTTTTTTAAAACATAAACGAAAATAAGAAATGATAAAGAATTTCTAAAATAGAGATATGAGGTATTATCATGGAAAATATTGTTATTGGTGCAGGTCCTGCCGGAAGGGTAGGATCAATAGAACTTGGTAAGTTAGGTGAAGATACCATACTTATCGAGAAGAAACATATTGCAGGGACTTGTTTAAATGAGGGATGTATGGTTATTTGTGCTTTAAACAATGTTGTTCATCATTTAAACAATAATAGAAAATATGCTAATCACGGATTCTTAAAGGGAAATATTGAAGTTGATTATGAAGCGTTATGTGAAAAAATCAGGGAAACACAGAGAAAACTTAGATATATCGAACAAAAAGAGTGCGAAGAGGTAGGAAATAAAGTCATTTTTGGAGAGGCAAAAATCGACGGGGACACTGTTAATGTTAATGGTGAAAGCTTCCAATATAAAAATCTTTTAATCTCAACAGGAGGAAGACCATTCATACCCGATATTAAAGGTAGTGAAAATGGATATGTAAGCAGTAATCTCCTTGATTTAAAAGAGATACCTGAGAATGTAAATATTATTGGAGGAGGAACAATAGCTACAGAAATAGCCAATATATTCTCCGGTTTCAAATCCAATGTCAATGTATTTGCAAGAAGCCAATTTCTAAAAGAAGTTGATGCATCCGCCAAAGATTATATAATGAAAAATCTATTAAACAACATCAATGTTTATGAAAATACAGATGCTGAAGAGATTAAAAAGGATTCCTTAATTACATCAAAAGGAGAATTTGAGGGAATTACCTTTATATGTACAGGAAGAGTTCCAAACTCAGAAATAGCTAAAGACTTTCTTGAATTGAATCCGGATAATTCAATTAAAGTCAACAATATGATGGAAACAAGTAAAGAACATGTTTATGCTGCAGGAGATGTTACTGGAGGATATAAGTTTACACCAGTTGCAAGAATGGAGGGAGTAACAGCTGCAAGAAATATGGCAGGATACTCACAAATAGTTGATTACAAATATATCCCCGAATCAATAACTCTTGATATGCCTGTAAGTTTTGTAAAAAGCAATGATAAGGTTGAAACAGAAAGTATTGAAATACCAGGATTGGCAGGACCTGACTCATTCTGGAATATATTAAATGGAGATACGGGATATACAAAAATAGACATTAACAAAGAAAATAGAAATGTTGAAAATGTTTTCTCAATTTCCCCATCATCAGTAGATGATGTTGCATATATGACTATGCTCATGACCCTTGGTATGGATATGGAAGACTTTGATGAATTCTTAGAGATTCATCCATCCACAGATGCAGTTTCCAAAATAATGAAATACATGTATTAATCATTTAAAATTTATGGCCAATTAAAGAATATGATTTAATGTTCTATTAAATTATATTCATTTTCCATATATTTTAGAAGAAATGAAATTCTTTAGATAATTAAGAGATTTATTTAATAGCTAATTAAAGATATTGAAACTGACTTTAACCACTATTTTTATAATATAATTAGCTAGATTTTATTAAAAATTATAAATATTAAAATCAAAGATTTACCTACTTAGAAGATCAATATAAATGAGGTGTAGATATGGAAGAGGCATGGGAAGGTTTATTTACAAATAAAGTCTTGGAGAGGGGAAGATTATATTATATAGAAGGACGTGTGGAATTACTTTCCTATGAAAACACATATCTTACAGCTGAGGTATATGGAACAGACTATTATAATGTTACAATAGAACTTACTGAGAATTTCATAAAAGGTATGAGCTGTGATTGTCCTTATGCTGCAAATCACAGATATTGTAAACATATGGCTGCGGTCCTATATTCCATAGAAAACAGTAATCTGATTCTTGCAGATGACAATAGTGAAAATGAGACCATAAAATCATTAATCGATTCCGCTGATGAGGATAAGCTAAAAGAGTTTTTAGATGAGATTTTAGAAAATGACATGAGTCTTAGAAGGGAATTCAAATTTAGATTTAAAGGAGAACTTTCTAAAGAAGATCAGGATTTCTATAAAAACAAGATCAATTTAATGTTTAATTTTAATGGAGAATTTCTTGAAACAGACTATATTGAAATTTTAGATAATTTAGAAATTAATCTACTGGAATTTATAGAGGAGGATATTGAAGAACTGTTAAAACATGAAAAATACCCTTTTATTTTCGAACTATTTAAGAACATCTATAGGCAACTTTATTTCTTAGTCGAAAATTACAACAATGAAAATACAGAAGTTTATTTTAAGGAAATAGGACGTCACTCATTTAAAATACTTAATAAATTAGTAAATTCCAATATTGACGAGAAATTAAAGGACAATATATTTAACTGGAGTTTAAAAAAATTAGATTATAATATTTCCAGTCCATTAAACAAATATTTAGAATCCATTATAATATATAAATTCGATAATCCTTTTTATATTCTAGAGAAAAACGATTTTGCAGATAGAAAGATTGAGGAATACAAAGACAATAGGGATAGTGATGATTTTAAGAACATTATTGAGTTTAAATATAAAATTCTAAAATCAGAGGGAGCAGGTAAGAAAAAAATCAATAGATTCCTATCTAAATATAACTATAAAATAAATTAACCATTAAAAAATTAAAAGACAGTTTGAAAAGCTTAAACCAATAAAGAAAATTAAGTGCAAGTAAAAAAAAGGTTAAATGAAAATAATTAGTGAATAAAGAATAAAATAGCTAATTATTTAAATAAATTTAACCGAATTAGCCATTCTATAACAGGCATCCTCATTAACATATTGAACCCTTACACAGGAATTGTTATCATCAGAATATACAAAACAATTGTAATAGCTTATAATTCCCCCGTCTTTATATATTGTAAGGTTACCTCTCTTAATTTTAGAGTTATTAACCAATGATTTAGTATTACTATCACAGTATACCCTTTCTGTTTTATTAGTTAAATCATAATAAGATACAATAACCTTATTAGACTCATAACTTACCAGATTACTGTCATTCACTATTCTTGAAAAATGAAAAGACTCTGGAACATCCATTGTAAAATTATCCTCAAAGTTATGATTTACATAGTTAAAACTCTGATATGAAGATAATACCTCACTAGCAAAAACCAATAATATTATTACAATGAGTATTCCAATTCCAACTTTAATCCTTTTATCCATATTCCACACCCAAATAAATATATAGAGAAAAAACTATTTTCGAGCTTCTTTTATAATAATATCACTTATTCTATCTCTAGAACCGGCAATTTTAGAGCCATATTCATAAGTTTTTGACTTTACATCTTCAAGATTATCCATCACATCCTCAATAGCACTGGCCAGATTATCGTTATCCGCCTCAAAAACAGCTCCCCTAAAGACCTGAGCCATATTATGATAACGACCATATTTAACTCTTAGAAGTGCGATAGTTGGAAGATGACAAGTCATAGCCTCTGAAAGCATCATACCATCATCAGTTAAAACTGCAAGATCTATTAATTCATATAAATCATTTATCCAATTAATATAACCTAAATAAATCATATGTTCCTCATCAAACCAATCATAATATTCATCTTCAAGTGGAAGGCCTACCAAAACAATATTATATTTGTCAGTTAATTTAGAATAATCTGAAACACCACGGGCCATTTTCTCAAAGATTGTTGAACCTGAGGAGAATAAAATTGTTTTTTTGTTTTCATCAAATTCAACGGCATTTGGATTTTTAGATTTTACATCCTTACAATGCCCCTTAATTTTTAAAATAGCCTGATTTTTATCTCCTTTTTGAATAGTAGGTGCTACTGGAAAATAGGATCTGTAAACATTCTCAGGTATTTGACTTTGTCTAAACATATGTGCCTCTGGAAATACAATACAGGTATTAAGTTTAGTACATACTTTAGTATCTAATGGAGTGCTTAATATTCCTACAGCAGGAGTATGAGTAATTTTAGCGCCCAAACAACCGACCACTGCACCTCCACCAATAATTCCAACAACAACATCTGCTTTAGTTTTTTTAATTAAATTTCTACTTTGAAATACGGCTTTAACCGTCTTAAATCCTGCTTTTAATGTTGTAAGTTTGTTTGCAGCATGACCTCCAGCCTGTGGAATTGATATTTTATGCCAGGAATAGCCATTCTTTTCAAATAATATTCCTGGAGCATTTGAATCAAGTACAAGCTCACAATCACATCCCTTTGATTCCAATGCTTTTATAATATTTAAACCAATAACAGCATCTCCACCTAAACCTCTACCAGTAACAAAAACTAATGCTTTCATTTATATCAACCAAAAATATTAATAAGGTATAATCCTAATTTTAAAAGATTCCTAAAATACACTTTAATAATTAGATATGATTTATTAAAAAATATACTTTTACAAAATTTACTTTTAATAGTTATGTATTTTCTAAAAAATAAATTAAATCATTCTATAAAAAATTTTAAAAAATAATCAGATAAAAAGTAAAAAAAACTACAAAAAAATTAATGAATTTAAAAAAGATTAGACTTTAAACCATATAAAAAAGTTTTAAAAATAATCAGATAAAAAGTAAAAAAACTACAAAAAAATTAATGAATTTAAAAAGATTAGACTTTAAATTAAACTAAAAAAAAGAGAAAACAAGTGATTATTCATCATCATAATGAAGATAATCAGATGTGTGGGCTGCAGGATTATAGACTAATCTTCTTCCTCCAAGAGTTATAGCCCAATTACTTTTAACTTCAGGCTGTCTATTTTTCCATATTAACTTTCTAATATAATCCCCAAGTCCTCCACCGGTTAAGACATCCATCACATAATCACCAAAAACAGGATTTGTTAATCCCATTTTCTGAGCAAAGAATACTTTTAAGGTACTTCTTCTTACAAATGCAATCAATAGTGTTGTGACTACAAATAATATAATTGTTGCAGGAAGACCTCCAAGCATATAGAATGAAATACCTAATGCTATTGCAAGAGTATGGTTTCCCACTTCACCTAACATGATTTTGCCTGTAAAATCAAGAGGGCAGTATGCGAATGTTGCAACAATTATTAGAAGTGGAGTATAAAATGCAGGTATCTCGGAAATTGGACCTGTATTTAATATTAACATCAATACTAAAACAACCAAACCCATTATCATTGTTACCATACAACAAGAACCTGGCTGCATATCAGAAATATTGACCGGTTGTATTAGCAATGCAATTAATATTGATGAAACACCAAGACCTAAATAGAAACCAGCAACCATTACCAGAACCATACCAATTCCACGGGATAACTGTCCCCATTCCATATTAGAATGTCCTATTTTACGTCTACCAAGTAAATCATCCACCAATGCAAAAAGACCCATTATTAAAACAAGGTTATTAAATTTTCCTGGAATGTAAAAACTTAAAACTATAAACAATATTATACCAACACCACGAGGCGTACCTCCTCGAACATTAGGATAAAGATTATGAATTAGACCCTTTTCACCTAAACGCCTCATAACAATATCCAATAATCCAGTTACAATAAATGTTATTAAAAAAACCTGAATTAATGCATAATAAATTCCCGTATACATAAAATAACCTATAATAAATTTTTAAAATAATAATTTATTAAAAAACAAACTAAAATAAGTTAACGAATAAATTAATAAATCATAGCACATATAATTTATAAATTTAATATTATATAATTCTTTTTAAATACTTATTTAAAAAAAATAAATTTTTAATTAAAATAATTAAAAAAAACATATAAAAATTAAAAAAAATTAAAACAATAAATTAAAGTCAATTCAACATATAAAAATGGGAAACATAAGGCTATGATATGGGATACCTTAACACGGCAGCGACTCCGCCTAAAGCCTGAAGTTGTTCTCCTCCTTCATGTTCACTACTAATAATAGTAACCTCTCCACCCATATTCTCAGTCAAATCCATGATCTTCTCCAGGTTATCCGATCTGATATTTAAATCGCGTACTAACAGTTTTTTTACTGCACCCATGTTTACTGCATTTTCTACCTGACTCTTACCATACACAACAAGTTCATGATTAGTGGATAATAAGGTTAGAAGATTATTGACATCCTTCATCTCAAATGCAATCCTATTTTCAGCAGATAACTTTTCAACGGTACCTTTCCTTAATACCTCCTGGATACCTACCCTTCCACCAGAACCTGTAGATTCCAATATGGATTTATCTGCAATCTCAGGATAGTTATCTTGAAGGAATTTGAAGAAATCATTTTTCCAAAATCCAGGTCCTGCAATAACGATGTTTTGAATATCATTAAATTTAAATAAAGACTTTACAATACTCTGATAAAATTTAACCAGATTTTTACTTCTATTCTTGTCCAAAACCTGTTTTCCTGAAATATTACCAATTATCGGACCATAATATTCCAGGCCATATTGGCGGATCAAACCAAATGTGGCAGTATCATCCTCAATTAAAATTATAATAGCTGATAATTTTTTAGAGGCTTTAATTGCCTGATTCAATCTATCCATCGTCCACTTGGACCATTTCTCTTTTCTGATTTTTAATGGAGTGTTTAATTTAACCTCGATAGTATGATGAGATCCAAGTGGTATAAGATCTTCAGGGCCTTTTGTAATAGAACCTGTAAGACGTAATTTTCCTGTAAACATGTGAAAACTTATGGATTCCACGTTAACTTCAAGTGTAAAAGTTTTTTTAACCCCCCTATCACTTCTAAGTTTATCGCCAGTAGTATCCTGAATACGCCTTGTAGTTTTAGATGTAACATAATCACCTTCCTCAACAATGTGAGATAAATGCCAAAGATCATCTAATGTTTCTGGAATAACCTCTATTATTCCCTCCTTCTGATTTTGATAACCTATCTTCATCATTACACCTACCCAAAATTTCTAAAATAAGAATTAATATTTCACCAATAAAAGAAATAATGTTTTAAAAAAATTAAATTAATAATATATATTATATATAATTATATTAACAGTTTTAATAATATAATTTATTTAATTTAGATTATATTAATTATACTAATTTAAATTGATATTGGTATTATTTTATTTTAATAATAAGTAGTGTTGGTAATATGGAAATTGGAATAATAGGTGGAACTAATGGACTTGGAAAAAGTTTAGCTTGCTATTTAAAACGTGACAACTTTAATGTAACAGTTACAGGTAGAAACCAGAAAAGGGGTTCTGATGTAAGTAATAAATTAGGTGTTAAGTATACTGATGACAATATAAAAGTTGCGGAGAATTCTGATATTCTAATTATTTCAGTTCCAATATCCACCACTGAGAGCATAATAAAAGAGTTAGGTCCACATATGAAAGGCGGATCTTTAATGATGGATGTTACCTCAGTTAAAACAGGACCAACATATACCATGAGGAAATATCTACCTGATGATGTTGAATCAATACCAACACATCCTGTCTTCGGACCTCGTACACCTGGTTTTGAAGGGCAGGTCATAGTTTTAACACCACTTGAAAAAGGTAAATGGTATCCCAAAGTTTACAATTACCTCAAAGGTAAGAATATGAGAATTATTGAAACCAATTGCCAACATCATGACGATATGATGGGAATAGTTCAGGTTTTAACTCATTTCTCATATATCTCAATTGCATCCGCCATTGAAAAATTACATATCAACATCAAGGATACGGAACCTTACGAAAGTCCAATATACAATATTATGATTGATACGATTGCCCGTATTACTGCACAGAATCCGTATTTAACCTATTCCATTCAATCCGAAAATAGAAATGGTGAGAAAATTAGACAGGCATTTGCAGATGCAGTACTTGAACTTAAAGAGGTACTTACAAGAGAGGATGATGAGGAATTTAGAAATATTGCAATAAGGGCAACAAAAAATATGGGGGATGTCAAGGCTGCCCTTGGAAGAAGTGATAAGATTATTGAATCTTTAAGTGAGGAAGAGAACAAACTATATAAATCAATTGGATTCGAAATTGGTCTAAAACATATTTACTCTGGAAAGGTTCATGTGGGAATTGTTAAAGAAATTAAAGACGGTTTTGTAGTACTGGACGATAATACAAGAAAGGAAAATAAACTTAAAATAGCCAACATCAAAATATTATCTGATGAGGAGTTATTCAAATGGAAAAAAACCCATTGGAAAATACATACCATCTCAGTAAGCTGTCTTTTTTTAAAAGACTCCGATGCAGAAATTATCAAAGAAACAATATCAAAATTACCGGATATTACCTCAGTCAAATTAACTGAAATCTATAATGGCCCACAAATAGATGAAGATAAGATTAGTTATACCTATGAAGTTAAAAGTTTAAGTAGTGAGGGTTTTAACAATGTCTACAAACTAATCGAAGGTTTTGGCGGTAAAATAAGATAATCCAATTTCTTATTTACTTTTTTTAAATTTTTAGTTTGATAACTAATAGAATATATAATCTATTATTCAATTAAATAAAATCAATAACTAATATAAATAATATAACCAACTATAAACTACTTTTTTTTAAAAATTACACATTACCTTTTTAAAATTAAATAATTATTTCATTTCCATCAACTATTTTAAAAAAAAAGATTATTTAATTTACATATGTTAATAATCAGTTTATCTTAATATAAAATTTGATATAATCAAAATTTAAGATTCTAAAAATTTATTGAAATCTGATTCCTACTCACATAACACCAGAATATAAAATCAATTTTTTATAAAACTTTTAGAATATTTAATAAGAAAGTATAGGGAAAATAAGAAAAAGTAATACTTAATATAATAAAAATTATTACAAAAACCGAAACCTTTATATATAAGTACATACAATCTATATTATAGTTACTACAAGTAACTAAAAAAAATTCAAAATAAAATACTAAAATTAAAGTTAAATTAATATTTATTTTTGAATTTTATCATTTAGAATTCATAATTATTATTTTAAATCATAAAAGCATGTAAAAAATTAAAAATAAACTTAAATAATATTTTAAGTACCAAAGGTTAATAAACTTAAAATATGATTTCAATTTTATATTATTAATATTTTATAGGCTTGAACAATTAAGGAGATGGTTATTATGGCTGACACAAATGATAAAACTCCAACCTTAAAAGTTGCAGAGGCATTATCTCAAAGAGATATTGGTCAGGGTATCGTTAGGATAGATCCTAATGCAATGAGTGAACTAGGTCTTCAGGAAGGAGATTTAGTTGAAATTAAAGGATCAAAAACCACAGCTGCAACCGTTGTATCTTCACAATCTGATATTGGTCTTGGAATTATTAGGATGGATGGAACTATCCGTAAGAATTCAGGGGCTTCAATTGGTGAGGAAATTGAAGTTAAAAAGACTACTGCAAAAATAGCTAAAAAAGTAGTTCTTGCACCAACTGAAAACAATGTTAAAATCCAAGGTGACATTAGAGGATTATTCTTAAATAAAGTTATGACCAAAGGAGACATCATTGGTTCAGGAATTAAACCTCCAATGATGCATAATCAAACTGGAAATCCAATCGATGATATGTTTAATAGCTTCATGGATATCTCCCCTATGGGTGAATTAAAATTCGCCGTAGTTCAAACTCACCCTACAGGTGTTGTAAAAATTGGTCCAAATACACAAGTAGACCTACAAGATCATCCGGTAGACATATCTAAACTTGAAGGTGTAACCAATCTTGTAAATGTAAGTTACGAGGATATTGGTGGTCTTAAAGAAGAGGTAAGGAAAGTAAGGGAAATGATTGAAATTCCTCTTAAAAGGCCGGAACTCTTTGAAAGATTAGGAATTGCACCACCTAAAGGAGTCTTAATGCATGGACCACCAGGTACAGGTAAAACCTTACTTGCAAAAGCAGTTGCAAGCGAAAGTGATGCTCATTTTATCTCAATTAACGGACCTGAGATTATGAGTAAATATGTAGGTGGATCTGAAGAGAACTTAAGGGAATTCTTTGAAGAGGCTGAAGCAAATGCTCCTTCCATCATATTTATTGATGAATTAGATGCAATTGCACCTAAAAGAGAAGAAACCCAAGGGGAAGTAGAAAGAAGGACAGTTGCACAACTTCTAACCTTAATGGATGGTCTTAACAGCAGAGGACAAGTAGTTGTTATTGGTGCTACTAACAGACCAGATTCATTAGATCCTGCACTTAGAAGACCTGGAAGATTTGATAGGGAAATTGAAATCGGTGTTCCTGACAGAGATGAAAGGAAAGAAGTACTTGAAATCCATACAAGGAATATGCCTTTAAGTGATGATGTGGATCTTGATAAAATAGCTGATAGCACTCATGGATTTGTAGGTGCAGATTTAGAATCATTATGTAAAGAAGCTGCAATGAGAGTTGTAAGAAGATTAATACCTGAGATTAATCAAAGTGACGAGGAGATTCCGGAGGAAACTCTTAAGAAAATCATTGTAACTAATGATGACTTTAAAGAAGCATTAAAAGAAATTCAACCTTCTGCTTTAAGAGAAGTTCTTGTCCAAATCCCAGATGTTAAATGGGATGATATTGGTGGACTTGAAGATGCAAAACAAGAGTTAAAAGAAGCTGTAGAATGGCCACTTAAATATCCGGACAAATTTAAAAAATTCCATGTTGATCCTCCTAAAGGAGTATTATTATATGGACCACCAGGTACAGGTAAAACCTTACTTGCAAAAGCAGTTGCAAGCGAAAGTGAAGCAAACTTCATTGCAATTAAAGGTCCAGAACTCTTATCCAAATGGGTAGGAGAATCAGAAAAAGGTGTAAGGGAAGTATTCAGAAAAGCAAGGCAAACTGCACCAACAGTTATCTTCTTTGATGAAATTGATTCCATTGCAAATACCCGTGGAACAGATGCCGGAAGTTCAGGTGTAACTCAAAGGGTAGTAAATCAATTACTTACCGAAATTGATGGTATGGAAGATTTACATGATGTAGCAATCATTGCTGCAACTAACAGACCAGATATTATTGATCCTGGTCTAATGAGACCTGGAAGATTTGACAGACATATTAAGGTAGACACTCCTGATGAGGATAGCAGACTTAAAATCTTCAAAGTCCACACAAAGGATATGCCTCTTGCCAGTGATGTAAATCTTGAAAAACTAGCAAAACATTCAGAAGGATATGTTGGAGCTGATATTGAAGCAGTATGCCGTGAAGCTGCAATGTTAACTTTAAGAAACAATATCGATGCTGATGAAGTAAATATGAAAGCATTCAACGAAGCTATGGAGAAAGTCAAACCTAATAAAAATGATCCTGGAGAGGAAATGGTACAATACCTCTAGATAAAAAAAGTCCTAAATAAATAGAATAGAAGTCCCGACAGGGACTTCTAATAAAATATACTCAGTAAAACTAGATGATTTAGAAGCATTGGCTTCTTAGAATAGTTAAAAAAATAATCTCTAAAAAATAATTAGAAATTAAGTCCTGAAAAAACCTCTAATAAACTTAATTTCTAAAATTTATATTATTATCAAGAAATAAATAAAAAATCTCTCAATTTATAAAGTCTATAATATAAAACACATAAATTAAATCACATAAAAAGCTTAACTACCATAAGCTTAAATGTACAAGCAAAACACGAAATTTAAATAAAAATTAATATTATATATTTCAACCTCTAATATAAATTATAATATTAAAGTCCATAAAATCTCCCTATAAAATAGAAAGTGAGAATCGGATTTCTGTAATCTGGTTCTCATTTTTTTATAAAACCATTGTAATACTTTTTTTAAAAAAAATAATAATCAATTTAATAAATAAAAATAGACTTCTTTTTATTAAAAAATATAAACCAATAAACAGATAAGTATAATTGATTTAGACTATTATAAAAATAAGATAAATTTTTATAGATTTTATTATTAAAGAAGAATTAGGATAATAATCTTTATTAAAATAGAATTTATTTTATTATAATTATATGAAGTGATGAAATGACCCAAATGACAGAAGCTTTAAAAGGTAACATTACTCCGGAAATGGAAACAGTAGCAAAATTTGAAGAAATTGATGTAAATAAGATTTTAAGAGGAGTAGCTAATGGTACCATTGTAATACCAAAGAATGTTAACCGTGATACAGATGTAAGGGGAATTGGAACAGGACTTACAACAAAAGTCAATGCAAACATAGGTTCTTCAACCAAAATTGAGGATCTTGATTTGGAAGTAAATAAAGCTAAACTTGCAGTAGAATATGGTGCAGATGCAGTTATGGATTTAAGTACAGGTCCAAAATTAAATGAGTTTAGAAAGGCCATATTAGATGCTGTAGATATTCCAATAGGAACAGTACCAATATATGAAGCAGGCGCCCATACATTAAATGCCAATAAAGAAATTATTGATATGGATCCTGATTTAATCTTTAAAGTCATTGAAAGTCAGGCAAAGGAAGGGGTTGACTTCATGACATTACACTGTGGAATTACCAAGGAACTAGTTCCTAAGATTCAATCCCAAAAAAGAAAAATGGGTATAGTATCCCGTGGTGGAACCTTCCTTGCATCCTGGATATTACACAATAACATGGAAAACCCATTATATGAAAACTATGATTATCTATTGGAACTTGCACTTGAATATGACATCACTTTAAGTTTAGGTGATGGACTACGTCCAGGATGTCTATCTGATGCAAGTGATATACCTCAAATACAGGAATTAGTAAATCTTGGAGGCCTTGTTAAAAGAGCCCAAAAAGTAGGTGTACAAACAATGGTTGAAGGACCTGGACATGTACCTTTAAACCAGATCAAATCCAACATGGAACTTGAGAAAACATTATGTCATGGAGCACCATTCTATGTACTTGGACCGATTACAACCGATTTAGCACCAGGTTATGATCATATCACCTCAGCAATTGGAGGAGCAATAGCTGCATCAAATGGAGCCGATTTCCTATGTTATGTAACCCCTGCGGAACACCTATCATTACCATCACTTGAAGATGTTAAAGAGGGAGTAATAGCTGCAAAAATAGCTGCAGAAGCTGCAGACGTTGCACTTGGAAATGAAAAAGCTTTAAAAAGAGAGGAAGAAATGGCCGATGCAAGACGTAAATTCGATTGGGATAAACAATTTGAACTTGCATTTGACAAATCAAAACCAAGGGTATATAAGGACAAATGTGAGATAGAAGACAAAGAAATGTGTGCTATGTGTGGAGAGTTCTGTGCTGTAAAAATAGCTAAAAACGATTTCTGAAGGGGAATACCATGAAATATCAAGAATTGGTTGATGTTTATGAAGCACTAGCTGCCACCACAAAAAGATTAGAGAAAACTGAAATACTTTCAAATTTCTTCAAAACCGTTGACAGCGAGCTTATTGATAAAGTCACATTATTATGTCTAGGTA
This sequence comes from Methanobrevibacter boviskoreani JH1, assembly GCF_000320505.1. Classification (NCBI taxonomy): domain Archaea; kingdom Methanobacteriati; phylum Methanobacteriota; class Methanobacteria; order Methanobacteriales; family Methanobacteriaceae; genus Methanobrevibacter; species Methanobrevibacter boviskoreani. Next base: position 72,116 of record NZ_BAGX02000023.1, on the reverse strand, counting down.
AAGTTTTTCCCTCCTGGAGTGAAGAGGAACAGGGAATTGGAGATAAACTTGTAATGAAAGCCGTTGCTGATGTAGCAGGCGTAAGTGTACTTGATGTTGAAAATGAGGTAAACAACCAGGGAGATATTGGAGCTGCAAGTGAGGTTCTTGTAGAAAATAAAAAACAGATGACATTTTTCTCACAGGCACTTACAATTGAATTCGTCTTTAACAATCTCAGGAAACTCGCTAAAATCTCAGGCGAAAAATCAACCTCCAGAAAAATATCAATTATTCTTGAATTACTCTCCTCTGCAAGTGCTACAGAATCCAAATACATATGTAGAACAATTGTGGAACAATTACGTATTGGTGTTGGTGAGGGTATTATAAGGGATAGCCTTTCCGATGCATTTGGAATTGATAAAAAAATTGTTGATAGGGCCACCATGCTAACAAATGATTTGGGACTTGTTGCAAAAGTCGGAGAAACCGAAGGTGCAGAAGGACTTGAAAAGTTAAATCTAACACCGGGAAAACCTGTAAAGCTAATGCTTGCACAGTTGTCTGAAGGTATCGATATAAGCATTAATGAGATGAAGAAGGCATTATGTGAAACAAAATATGATGGAATCAGATGCCAAATACATAAACACAATGGTGAGGTAACCCTATTTACAAGAAGACTTGAAAATATTACAAAAGCAATTCCGGAAATTGTGGATGCTGTAAATAAAGGTTTACCAGATGAGGACTTTGTTGCAGAAGGTGAAATTATTGCAATGCGTGATGGAAAACCCTTATCCTTCCAGAATATCCTACATCGTGTAAGACGTAAATACAATATTGAAGAGGCAATGGAGAATATCCCTGTAGAACTTTATTTATATGATTTATTATATTATAAAAAACCGCTTATTGATGAGGCAATGGAGAAAAGACGTGAAATTCTCGAATCAATTACCGACACCTCAACGGATATGATTAATCTAAGTGAACTCGTAATATGTACACCCGATAATGTCAAGGATGCTCAGGATTTATTTAAGAGATCCATTGCTGGAGGTCATGAGGGTATTATGATTAAAAACGCATTTGAACCATATATTCCAGGAGTACGTGGTAAGAAAATGCTCAAATATAAAGCAGAACCTGAAAACCTTGATGCCGTTGTTGTTGGTGGAACCAAAGGTATTGGTAAAAGAGGGGAGTTCATAGGATCTTATCTTATAGCACTTCAGGATGAGGATGAGAATCTTAAAACTGTTGCTCAGGTTGGTACAGGCCTCACTGATGAACAATTAGAGGAGCTTACTAAAAAGATGGAAGAATATAAAATCTCACAGAAAGGTACAAAGATTACAGTAGAACCTAGAATAATATTTGAAGTTGCATATAGTGAGATTGTAAAAAGTCCAGAATATGAGGCAGGATATTCATTAAGATTTCCAGTAGTTAAAAGAATAAGGGAAGATAAAGGCCTTAAAGACATCGATACTGTTGAAAGACTTAAATCCATGTATAAGGAATAAATCCCCTTTTTCCATTTAATTTATTTATTTTTAAAGCTTCAAAATCAGTTAACCAAAAAAAATAATCGCATTAAGCATTTTAAGCTTTAAAAACTAATTAAAAACAAATAATATTAATCAACTATTTATACTTTAAGTTAAAAATTAAAATTAAAAATTAAATGCCTAATTTTTAAAATAATTTAATCATATACTAATTTTCTGACAATACTGCTATTAAATAAAGGATTAAATTATAAACCATTTAAAAATTTAAATCCTAAAATTATTACAAAAAACGAGAAGATATCAAGACTTTCAGATATTTAAAATCTTTAAAATAATTTAACTAAAAATAAATAAACCTTATAAATTCCTTTAATAAATCAAAAAATATAGTTTATAGAAGCATTCTATAAACTTAAGTAAATTAAAAGGCCAGGTTATATGATTATTACAGATAAGGACATTTATAAGATCGCTTTAATCACCACTATTATTGGAATAGTTGGATTAATTCTCACCTCAGGTTTTATAGAGCCTAAGGAACTAAGTGTTAATCAGATTACAAGTAATAATATAAATGAGAAAATAGTAATCCATGGAACTATTTCCAGTATCAAATATTCGAAGAATAGTAAAACCTGTTTTATAAGTTTAAATGATAAAACCGGAAGAATAAATTTAATACTATTTGAATCTGGCCTTGATGATTTTAATAACCATAACATTAACATAAATCAATTTAACAATAGAAATGTTAAGGTTACAGGAACTGTTACTCAGTATAAAAATGAACTAGAATTAAGTTTAGAAGATTCAAACTCTATAAAATTTGAATAATATTGATTCCAATTATAAATTGTTTACTGGAAGTTTAGCAATATTAAAAAATCAGCCACACCTAAAAAAGACAATGAAAGAAATATTATTTTTATATACCTAAAAAAAATTAAAACTAATAAGATACAAAAGAATAATTAAAAAAATAGAAAATATTAATATTTTTAAGATAGAAATATTTTAATATTAAATTTTACTAATTATAAAAAATCTGATTACATGATTCGATTTGAAATCATAGATTTTTCTTTAAATTGTTTTATTAATTCAAGAATATAAGGTATAAAAATGTCTAAAAAACGATTATTTGGAACTTTTGGTGTACGTAGAGTAGCAAATGAAGAAATGACACCGGAATTTGCAGCAAGACTTGCAGCAAGTTATGGTACTCTTATACAAGGAACTGTTGCTATTGGAGGAGATACAAGAACATCTACCCCCATGTTAAAACATGCGATTACTGCAGGATTATTATCCTCAGGATGTGATGTGGTAGATTTAGGAATACTTCCAACTCCTGCAATCCAGTATGCAGTTAGAAATTATTATGATGGTGGAATTATAGTAACTGCATCCCACAACCCTCCAAAATATAATGGTCTTAAATTTGTAGATGAGTATGGAATAGGTACACCAGATGACATGGAACTTAAAGTTGAAGAGATGTTCTTTGATAGTGAGCCTAAAAGGGCAAAATGGGACGAAATAGGAAAGGTTTATACAAATAACAACATAATTGACGAATACATTGATGAGGCAATCAAAAGAGTAGATTCAGAGGCAATTAAAAATGCACATCTCAAGGTAGTTGTAGACTGTGGATCAGGTGCAGGTTCTTATACAGCTCCATATTTACTTAGAAAACTTGGATGTGATGTTACAACATTGAATTGTCAAGCTGACGGTCACTTCCCAGGACGTAATCCTGAACCTATCGAGGAAAATCTTGGAGATTTAATAGCTACCGTGAAAGAATTAGGTGCGGATATTGGTCTTGCACATGACGGTGATGCAGACAGAACCATATGCATTGACGAGAAAGGTAATTTTGTTCTTGGAGATAAGACATTCTCACTTGTTGAAAAAGCAATGCTTAAAGAAAACAATGGTGGAACCATTGTAACTACAGTTGCAACCTCAACAGCAATCTATGATATTGCAGAAGAATATGGTGGGGGGGTTATTGCAACTGCTGTAGGAGATTTACTTGTTGCAAGAAAACTTCAAGAGACCGACGGATTATTTGGTGGAGAAGAGAACGGAGGATTAATATTCCCTGATTTCGTTTATGGAAGGGATGCTGCAATGACTGTATCCAAAATTTTAGAAATCATTGCCAAAGAGAAAAAACCATTATCAGAACTTGTAAGTGAACTTCCTGAATACTATACAGTTAAAATGAAAACAGGATGTCCTGATGATAAGAAAGAAGAGGTTATGTCCAAGATAGCTAAAGAGATTTCCGATACTACCGACTATGAACTTGATAGAACTGATGGAGTTAAAATCCTAAGGGATGACGGCTGGGTAATCATTAGACCTAGTGGAACAGAACCTATATTCAGATGTTTCGCCGAAACAGACAACATTGATAAATCTCAGGAAATGACCGAATGGGGAATTTCACTAGTTAAGAAATACTTAAATGAATAAACAAACATTTTATTCATTTTTCCTTTTTATAAATTTTTAAAACAATATATCATAAAAAATTTTTTACTATTTTTAAGTTCTAAGTGATATGATGAAGTGTCCAAACTGTGGTACAGACAATAATAACAATGAAGCGAAATGTAGAAAATGTGGATACAACTTAGATATCATTAAAGAATACAATGCTAGAGGAAATGACAATAAATTAATATCCAGTATTGACTCCAATACAAGTTTTATAGGAGTTATGATTGGATTTATTATATTTGGAATATCATTATTTTTAAGCTCATTTTTATATAATCCTTATTTAATAAACGGAAGGATTTCATATACCATTTATTTAGGTATTATAATACTTACTTCACTATTTACCGGAAGTCTTATTACAGGAACTATTAGTTGTAACAATCTTAAGGATGCAAACACCAATGGTTTATCTTTCTTAGTTATCAGCTATCTTATAGTTTTAGGATCTTTAGCCCTTTCATATGCTTCCAACAGTCTTCCATCAAATATAATATCCGATTCAGTAGGTTCTGTAATAAACACTACCACACTATCCTCTAATTCAACTGCAAATAACACGATAGATTCGATAGAACTTATTGTATTTCTCCTAATAGGTCTTGTTGTAATCTTTATAGGAACCTATCTTGGAACAATTCTAGTAAGATTAATCCAAAGATAGACCATTACAAAAAAAATCAAATATAGCCCATTACAAAAAAGCCTGAAAAGATTAAAAAAAAACATGAACATCTAATTTTTAAAATCAACAAGACTGTAAAAGCCTTTTATAAAAAAAGATATTATGATAGTTGGTTTCATATTTCAGGCATTAATACAAGAATTGAATCTTAAGCAATTCCTATTTTAAATATTGTTTAAAGTTAAAAATTGAGTTCAACCATGTTTATAAAAATATTATATGAAAAATATTTAAAAACATGAAAAGAAAAGACCATTAAATAAATAGATATAAATTAAAATAAAATAAAATGTATCAATAAAGACCTAACATAATTAGTTATATTTTAAATTTAAAGATAAGGATTAAAAAATAAAGATGATATGTGCTGACGAATATACATGAACATATTAAAAAATAAAGTTTTTTTTAAAAAAAGGAAAATGTTTTCAAAATAGATTTTAAAAAAAAAACATATAAGAGAGCAGGGTTTTTAAAAAAATAAATTTAGAAGTATTCAAGACACTCTGTTTTAAGAAACTGTGCGTCCTCATTGTTAGGATCAATTGCTAAAATTGTAGTGAAAATATTTTCAGCCTTTGCAAATTCACCCATTTCCATTAAAACAACTCCCTTATTTAATAAGAAATTAGTATTATCCTTATCAATATTAATTGCCTTATCAAAACAGTCCAATGCTTCAGAAAAACGACCAAGTTCTACTAAAGCATTGCCTCTTCGGTTTAATGCTGATGCATTCATAGGAGAATCCTCTAAACATAATTCCAAACCTTTATCATATGCTTTTAAAGCCTCCTCAGGTTTTTCAATATCTGTTAATATATCACCAATTGCATTCCATACCTCAGGATTACTATCATCAATATTTAAAAGAATATTATACACTTGAAGAGCCTCTTCAAGCCTGTTTAAAACTTCAAGAATAAACCCTCTCCAATATAAAACAACAGTATTTCTTGGATTAATCTTAATTGCATGGTCATTAGCTTTAAGAGCTTCCTCAGGATTACCTGAATTTAAATATGCGATAGCTTCATTATTCCAAATAAATTCATTATCAGATTCAACCTTTAAAGCTTTATCATAACAGTTAATAGCCTCCTTAAATCTGCCTAACCTTGAAAGGTTATCTCCTTTCTTATTCAATAGATAAACATCATCTGAATCAAATCTTAAAGCTGCATTATAACATTTTACAGATTTATCATATTTACCACTATCAAATAGAATGTCTGCCCTTTGAGTAATCATTGCTTTCTCATCAATTTTTTCCCCCTTCCAATCATCAACATCTAATTTCTCAAAGTAGATAATCTGGAAAATATCATCATCCTTTAGTTTTTGGACATACATCTTTTTAAAATCATGTACCATCTCTTTAGCATCTTTATATCCCTCTGCACGGGCCAGTTCATCATTGTTTTTTAATTGGCCGTATTTTATTAACTGAATATCCGTAACTTTAGCCTCGAATATCTTCTTCTTTTCTTTTGATACCAAATTCCAGTAACAGTAAAGACGGTCTCCAACTTTTAAAGGGTGTTTCCAAATCTTTCGAATGGTCATATTCTTTTTACCAATGATAATGTTAATGTTTTGGCTTCCAAATGATAAAATTGGCATTATAAACCCTTCTAATTTTTAATTTATAATTTAAATTTAAGAAATAAATCTTTAAAGATTAAAATAACCCATTAAGTTCATAAGAAGAATTTAGATAAAAAATAAAAACCCATATGAACTTACATCTTATTAAATAATATTATTATATTAATTTTTGTATAATAATAAAGTTTTTTAAATAAAGTTTATTGAATGGGCAATATCTGGGAAATGATGAACTGTCAAAAGCGAAAAAAACAACAAGATAACTGTCTGAAAATGTATTTAAGAATTAATAATATTTATAAGATAAATTAAAATCTTTAAAAATAGTTAAAAAATAAAAATAGTATTAAAAATTAATCTATTACTTCATCACCATACTCTGCTGTTTTTAATTGAAGTTCAATATCCCTTAAATGATATTTCTTAAGATAATGGGCAAATTCTCTCATGTCATTAGGATTAGGACTATCAATCTCATATAAACAAGGATCCAGAACATTCCTATTTCTATATTGTTGTAACGTATAAATATCACAGGTAACAGATTTGGCGATAGTTTCAATATCCGCCAAACTAAGTAATTTAGGAACATAGGTTGTTCTACATTCTAATGTTAAACCTTCCTTATTATATGCCAGATCCATTGATTTTTTAACATTACTGCCAATATCGGATCCAATTACCTCTTTATATTTATCAAAAGGTGCCTTTACATCCAATGCCAGATAATCCAGATAACCAAGTAACGGTTCCAGTTTTTGAGGATATACACCACTAGTATCCAATTTAGTTTCTAAACCAATATCCTTGGTATATTTAAATAACTCCAAAACATCATCTGATTGAACAAGAGGTTCCCCACCGGATATTACAACAGCATCTAAAAAATCAGCAGAATGATTTATTAATTCCTTAACCTCTTCTAATGATTTTGTAGTTTTATCATCCAATAATTCTGCATTTTGACAATATGGACATCTAAGAGGACATTGGGATAGAAAAATAGCTAAAGATATTCTACCATGAAAGTCAACACTAGATATTACAGATCCTCCAAAATACATTCTACCACCTTATTTTCAATTATAAATCAAATCTTTTTTTATTTTAATTCCTATTTTTTATTTATAAATTAATCAAATAAGTAATAATTAATTAAAATTATATAATAAGTATTATTTAAGTTATTCTAATAAAAATTAAAAATTATTGAAAAAATAAAAGATATACACCAAATATTAAAAGATGAAACCTATATTTAAATAAAATAATAGGAAAATATTTTCTAAAAATAGCTAAAACTAAAAAATTCTAAAAAAAATTATCTAAAAAAATAGCCAAAATTTAAGAAAAAAGTTTAAAAAGCATTATCCAAAAAATAGATAGAACTAAAAAAATGGACAATAATAATTTAAAAAAGATCAAATTAATGTTTTAAAAGAAGTAAAAATCGGTGAAATAAATTAAAAAATAAAAAATTATTTTAATCAATCTACAAGAGTATGTAAAGCTTCTATAAACCTTTTATCATCATCTAAACTCGCAACACTAATCCTAATATAATATTCATCAATACCTTTAAAAGATGTGCAATCCCTTACAATCATACCCTTAGACATTAATCTATTTGTAAGTTCTGATGCGGTATAACCTGAGTCATGTAAATCAATTAACATAAAGTTTGACTTTGATTCAAGTACATGAAGATTCTTAAATTTGGAAACTTCCTGATATAAATAATCTCTTGACTCTATACTTTTAGCAGTTGACTCTTTAATATACTCCTTATCCCTCAAGGTTGCAAGACTTGCAACATATGACAATCTTGTAAGTGAAAATACCGGTTTTATCCTATACATATATTGGATTACATCAGGATTAGACAATCCGTAACCAATCCTTAAACCTGCAAGACCCATAACCTTTGACATAGTCCTTATAATAAACACATTATCATATTCATTAATAAGATTTACCTGGGTCTGTTCTGAAAATTCAAAGTATGCCTCATCAATTATAACAAGGGCATCGGTTGCCTCAATAATAGTTCTTAAATCATCCTCAGAAACTAATGTTCCTGTTGGATTATTCGGAGAACATAGGAAAATAAATTTAGTTTTATCTGATATTGCATCAAGAACTGACTGAACATCAAGGGCATTATTCTCCAAGTCCCATTTGGCATAGACAGGTACTGCACCATATGGTTTAAATAAAAATTCATAATATGTATAAGTTGGAAGGGGAGTTATAAATTCGTCACCTGGTTCAATAAAAGTTTTTGCAAGTACATCGATTAACTCATCAGCACCATCACCAGTTACTATTACATTCTCAGATTTAACACCGGCATATGATGCAAGTTCGTCAACAAGTAAATGTAAATCTGTTTCAGGATACCTATTTACACCATCTGCTTCCTTTTTAATAGCTTCAACGGCTTTTTTAGAAGGACCCCATGGATTCTCATTAGAGCCCAATTTAACAATATCCTCTTTTTTAACATTAAATTCGTTTGCAATCTCATCCTCAGACCTACCAGGAACATAAGGATCCAATTCTTTTATAACCTTTCTCGCTTCCATTTTACAACCACTATAAAAAAAATTATATCTTATTTAAAAAAAAGTAAAGTGAAGAATCTAATTATTCCTCATCTAAATCATATGCTTTTGAAAGTCTTACATAATGATCTGCATTTTCCTGAATTCCTTTGATTTGTTCTGGAGATACATCTTTAATACGTCTTCCAGGAACTCCTAAGATTAAACTACCTTCAGGATATTCTTTTCCTTCACTTATAACTGCTCCAGCACCTACAATTGAATTTTTACCAATATGGGCATTGTTAAGTACTGTTGCATTCATACCAATAAGCACATTATCTTCAATAGTACATCCATGAACAACTGCACCATGACCTATAGTTACATTATCACCAATGGTTAATGGTATATTTTTAGTTGTATGTAATACACAATTATCCTGTACATTTGAATTCTTACCTATTTTAATTGGAGCTACATCCCCACGGACAACAGCACCATACCAAATAGATACATTTTCATCTAATTCAACATCACATAATACATGAGCACCGGGAAATATTTTAACACTATCTTTAATTTCCATAATTTTACCTCATATTTATTAAATGAATTAATAATATAATCTAATTAAATTAAACTATTATATAAATTTAATTATTACTAAAAAAATTAAATATCATATAATTTTAGACAATAAAAAAATAAAATTTAAACCATTGCATAAGTTTAAGCTTTTATGTAAATTTAGACTTTATAAAAAAATAAAAATCAAACCGTTGTATAAGCTTAAGCTTTTATGTAAATTTAGACTTTTATAAAAAAAAATAAAATTTAAACCATTGCACAAGTTTAGATTCTTATATAGATTCGGATTCTAAAAAAAATAAAATAAAATTATTCATCATTACCTTTATGCTGAATAATATGTTCTTGTTTTAATAAAACCCTTTCATTAGAACCTACATCCCTCATTAAAAGAACACCAGAACCAATAGATGAATTAGATCCTACCTTTACACCGGGACTTAAACTTGAGTTAATTCCAGTTTTAGTATAATCCCCAACAATAGCTCCGAGTTTTCGTCTGCCACTGTCTATTCTTTTATCCTTAATAACAGTTTTTACATTTTTATTATCAAAACGTAAGTTCGCAATGTTAGTTCCTGCAGCAATATTACAGTTGGAACCTAAAATAGAATCACCTACATAACTTAAGTGGCTTACATTAGTATTCTCCATAATAATTGAGTTTTTAATCTCAACTGCATTTCCTACATGTACATTATCACCAAAGTAAGAATTACCACGGATATAGGAATTAGGTCCAATATCACAGTTTTTACCGATATATACCGGTCCTTCAATATATACCCCTGCTTTGATAATACTTCCCTCGTCTAGGAAGACATTACCGTGAATTGTTACTCCATCCTCAATTCTACCTTTAATATCCATTTTTACATTATTGAGTAATCTTTCATTTATCTCAATAAGCTCCCATGGTTTACCAATATCTAACCAATCCTTATCTGTTTTATGACCACGTATTGTTTTACCATCCTCAATTTGTAATGACAAGGAATCGGTGATTTCATATTCTCCACGAGGTGACTCTGGAGTTTTTTCAATCTTTTCAAAAATATCCTTATTAAAGATATATATTCCAGTATTAGCTAAATTACTTGGTGCCTCTTCTTTCTTAGGTTTCTCAACAATATTTACAACATTATGGTCTTCAATTTCAACAACACCAAAACCAGTTGGATCCTCAACCTCTTTAAGTACCATTAATGTATCCGGTTTGTTTTCCTCATAATCCTCAATAATCTCAGACAATATTGAAACGTCTAAAATAATATCTCCATTAAGAGCTATAATACTATCATCAATAAAATCAGAAGCATAACCTATTGCATTTGCAGTTCCTTCTAGGTTGGATTGTGTTTCATAAGAAATATTAACTCCAAATTCCTTTCCATCCTTAAAATAGTTTTTTACCATTTCTTCCTTATATCCTACAATTAACAAAATATCTTTAATTCCGCATTCACGTAATGCTTCAATGGTATATTGAATAATAGGTTTTCCTGCAACAGGCAACATAGTTTTAGGCTTGGTAATGGTTAATGGTCTCATTCTTGTACCTTCACCTGCGCTTAATATTACAGCTTTCAATCAAATCCCTCCAATGAAAATCGTTTTATATCTTTCAATGAAAAATTTTTATTCTAAAAATCTTGAACTTAATAAAATATTTAATTTTATATAATATTAAATTTATTCTATTTTCAAATCAGAACAGTGAAAAATAGAAAAAATCAACAAATTTAAAAAAGGAATAGAATCACTTAAAAAAGCAATCATGTATTTTAATTCCCTAATTAGGTTTAAAAAAAAGTAATTATAAATGAGAATTAATTATATCTAAACAGATATTCTTAATTTCATTTGCTTTTTCTTCAGTTTTAGCTTCTAAAGTAATTCTAATGTAGTTTTCAGTACCTGACGGTCTTACTAAAACCCAGCTACCATCATTTAAACTTATACGAACACCGTCAATAGTATTAATTTCCTTAATATCATCAAAAGCATTTTCAAGTTCTTCGTCCATGTTCTCCATGATTTTAACTTTATCCTCTTTACTGCAAGTTACTTTCTCACGGATATTTGGATAGTCAGGCATTTGATCCAATAATTTAGAAAGAGGACCTTTATGAGACACTATATCTGCAAGCCTTAAACCTGACAACAATCCGTCAGGACACATACAGAAATCAGGATGTAACCATGTTCCAGATGGCTCTCCACCAAAACTAGCATTGTTCTTTAAAATTCCATCTGCTACTGCAACATCTCCAACAGGTGTTCTTAAAACATTTCCACCAACCTTTTCAAGTTCCTCATCCATTATGAAACCTGCATCAACAGTAGTCACAACGGTTCCACCAAATTCAGAGGCAACAAGTGCAAGTAATTTATCAAAATTCACAACCTTTCCAGTTTCATCTACAGCCATCATACGATCTGCATCACCGTCATGGGCAATACCTAAATCTGCACCGGTAGCTTTAACGACCTTTTTAAGAGAGCCTAAATTTGCGTCATTAGGTTCAGGATTACGTCCTGGGAAAAATCCGTCCACCTGTGAATTTAAGGTGATTACTTCACATCCCGCACGTCTAAAGACAATAGGAGATATTTCACTACCTGCACCAGATGCACAATCAATTACAACCTTAAATCCAGGTTCAATATTAACCATACTCAACAAATCATCCATATAGACCTTTTTAATCTCATTGTTTTCAGTTATTGAACCTATCTTATCCCAACCAACATTGACATATTTTTTATTTAAGTAGATGTCCTCAATCTCACTTTCCTGTTCCGGTGTATAAGCCATACCATTCTTATCCCATATTTTAATACCATTGTATTTTGAAGGGTTATGTGAGGCGGTAATCATTATACCTGCATCGGCACCTAATCTGTCGGTTGCATAACCTACAAGAGGAGTTGGAACCATTCCAACCTTTATAACATTTACACCACTTTCAACAAGACCAGCAGTAATAGCCTGATCCAACATTTTACTTGTGGTTCTTGTATCATAACCTAATACAACTGTACCTTCATTACCAAGATAATAAGAAAGAGATTTACCTACATTTAAAGCAAGTTCTCCAGTAACCTCTGAACCTATCTCCCCTCTAATTCCAGAGGTTCCAAATAATTTCTTACCAACACTTGCCATATTATAACCCCAGTTTAAGCTCCAAATTTATGGGAATAATTCATATAATCCATCATAATATTCATTACATCAGAACCTCTGATTCTGCAAAGACCACCCTTATAAGTAGCGAATTCGTTATATTCCTCTACATCATCAGTTCTAACTTCAGGACCTCTAATCAATATAGGTACAGGATCACCAGTGTGATTTTTAACGGAAATTGGAGTTGAGTGATCTGCAGTTAAAAATATATAAACGTCCTCAAGTTTTAAAAGTTCGCTCATAACAACTTTATCCACTTTCTCAATGAATTCTACTTTTTGTTTTACATTACCATCATGACCTGCCTCATCTGCTCCATCAATATTAATTAAGAAGAAATCATGGTCGGAATTTTTAACCTGGTCAATAATAGTATCCCTTATATTATCAAGATTAGTGTCAACCCCACCGGTTACATCCTCCATCTCGATAACATCCATACCAGCAAAACGAGCAATACCCATAATTAAACCGGTTTCTGCAATACATGCTGAGTTAATCTCATACTTATCATTAATAGGTTCCACCTCAGGAACTGCACCTGCACCACGAGGGATTACAACATTTGCAGGAGGCAAATCATTTTTAATCCTTTCAAGATTTACTGGATGATCTTTTAACATTTCATAAGTTTTTGCAACAACCTTATTTAAAATATCTGCAGTTTTTTCAGCTTCAGCAGAACCGTCTAAAGCTACTACCTCGGCAGGAGCCTTTCCTTCAACCTTAGGATCAGCATCAGATACTTTATCAGATAAACCTTCACCTCTAAGTACAAGTACGGCACGGTGACCAGTAGATTCTTTAAATATTATTTTAATATCCTTATAATCATCAAGAACCATAGTATTCAATTTTTCCACAAGATCTTTAGTACCTTCCCTAATTCTTCCAGCACGTCTATCAGTAACTATTCCGTTTTCATCCATAGTTGAAAAATTACATCTAAAAGCAATATCTCCTGGAATAACATCCAAAGCCACACCAGAAGCTTCAAAAGGACCCCTTCCAGTATATACCTCATATGGATTATATCCTAAAATAGATAAATGTGCGGTATCACTTCCAGGTCTAATTCCCGGAGCAATAGAATCCATAATTCCTGTTATTCCCTCTTTAGCCATTTGATCCATATTAGGAGTATTTGCAGCTTGAAGCGGTGTCTGATTGTTAAGTTCTTTTATTGGACGGTCACCCATACCATCCATTACCAATATCATTCCTTTCATTATATCACCTGAAATCTAAAAAAATGATTTTAATCTTAGTTAAGATAACAAATTCAGATAAATTAAATCTTAAATTTAAATTTCTCTGATTTCTATATTAAATTAAAAAAATTTTTAAATTGATTTTGTAAAATTTAAATATTATATATAGATATAATTTTAAAACCTTATAAAATTTGTTTAATAAAAAATTAATAAAACAAAAAATACTATATAATAGTTTATATAAACTTAAATGCAATAAGTTTTTATTAATACAAATGAAATGGAAAAGTGATATTATGGCTAGATATGTTTGTATGTATTGCGGATATGTATTCGATGAAGAAAAAGGTGACCCTGAATATAACATTGCTCCAGGTACTAAATTAGCAGATATGCCTGATGATTGGCATTGTCCTGAATGTCACCAAGGAAAGGATGCATTCGTACTTGAAGAAGACAACTAAATTTATATTCTTTAAATTTTTTTAATTTATTTTACTTTTTTTATTTATTTTTTAAACTTAAACAATCAACAGATTATTTTATAATTTATTACTACTAATTTTAAGAGATTTAACTTAAAAATAATTGGCAAGTTATTTTATATTAATATTAAACTAATTTAAACACATCTAAACTTAAAAACAATAAATTACCATTTATTAATCTACTAATTTTAACAGATTTAAATCACAATAAACTATTTCCCTATTTTTAATTTAAGACTTTAAAAAATAATAATAGATGATACATAGATCAAGATGTGATTTTTTATTGATTTAAACAATAATTCCATTATTCGAAAATAAAAAAAGACATTTACAATTAGTTAAATGGCTAAAACAATATAAAAATAGAAAGATCCCACATAAATAAGTTAAAAATAAAAAAAAACTAGAAAAATAATATAAAAATAAAAAAATCCCATAAAAATAAAATCATAAAAAAAAGCTAGAAAAATAGCTAAAAATAATATAAAAATAGAAAGATTCAATAAAAAATAGTTATAAATAAAAAATAATTAAAAAATTTAAAGGGCACATAGAATACCTACAATACATCCTGTAATTGTAGCAAGTAAATTTACATGCTCATTGTTTAAATATCTACGTCTTTCAAATACTGCACCAAGTAAACTGTCCATAAAACAACCAACGGTACCTGAAATAATTGATATCTTAAGTGCAATCCAAATATCCGGTAAAACACCAAGTAAAAATGCGGAAATACCGATAATTGCAGCACCAATAATACCTGCAACTGTACCTCTAACAGAGACAGCACCATCAGTACCTGCAGGAACTTTCTTAAATGTGGTTATTAAACGAGGCTCTGATAGAATACCAATTTCACTTCCTAATGTATCAGATGTTGCTGTAGCAATTGCACCTATAAAACCACCGACAAAAGGAAGATAATAACCTCCAAAAGCAGCCATCACAAATGCAACGACCCCATTGGAAATAACGTTTTTGGCAGTACGTCTACCCTCAAATTCCCCTAATCTCTTTTTGTAATCTTTAGAATAATAAGTAGCTGCTATACTCATCAAGAAAAATATTACAATAATTAAAAGCCATCTGAGACCTGCAGATAGCAATATTACAATACCCATTATTATCATTACTAATGAGCCTAAAAAATCCAAAGCCTTTCTCTGATAAATAAAAGAGCCCATAATAAATAGAAGCACTACACTAACTGCATTTATCAATATATGCATTTCCATAAAAAATCATCACAATTTTGTAAAAAAAATATTATATTAATTTATTTAATTCATAAATAATATAATTTTCTAAAATAAATGAAAGAGAATAAGAATAAACAATAAAAATATTTAATTTAAAAAAAAAGTTTAAGAAAAAGTTTTAAAACTAGTTTAAAACTTTACTTTTAATAATTTCTACCCTGTTAAGTGGGTATATTTTTTTAGCGTTATGGTAAATTTCAGAAGCTAATCTACCATTAGTTAAGATTTCACTAAATTCTTTGAAAGATTTTTCACTTGCTGATTCAGCAACTAAATTTTCAATGGTTTCTCTCATGAATTTTTGTTGGGAAGATTTAGCTCTTCTACTAGTTACAGCTAAAACATGAACCTTAATTTCACGGTCATCTTTAGTGGTAACAATAACAGGAGCATCTATCCTACTGGTACCTCTTCTAATCATACTTCTAATACGATCAGTGGTGATTTTATGTCCTGTAAATTTAGTATTTGCAACTTTACCTGCAACATTATCGATTTCAAATTGTAATTTAATGTATTGTTTTGAGAAATCTCCGGTTAATTCCCTCATAGTTACTTCTACAGTTCTTCCATTTAAGAATTCAGGGTCTCTTGCAGGAGTTGAACCAATTTCTTTTTCACCGAATTCAACAGGTGTTTTAATAGTGTACCATGCTTTTTCTCTCCAAGTATCACGTACTCGACGTCTAGCTTTTGCCATAAATATCTCCTCTTTAAATGTTTTTTTGTAAAATCCCTTAATTAAGTAATAATAATATTAAGAAATATTCTTTTTTTTAATAAGTAAAAATTAGATACGGCTATCTAATATGATAAATTTGATAAATCAGCATATACTATATGAATTTGTATTATTATAACTAAAAATTTGATAAATTTTAAATAAAACAGATCATCTCTGTAAAATAAGATTAAAGTTATAATCCAATAGCTGATTAAAATATATTCGTATTTAAAAGTATTTTCAATAAAGTTTTAAATAAATTTAAAACCCGCCCTTAAAGGTTACTTTAATTTTTAAAATTTATAATATATAAAAGTTTGTTTTAAACTATAATTTCAATTAGAAAAAGAGAAAATTCAAAAATAATAAACTTTTATGAAAAGTTATTACATCATAAGTCACGATTTTTAAACAAAAAGGTTATCGGTTTTAAAAAGTTTATAGTTGAAATCGAATCTTAAATTTCAAAATATCTAAGTAGAGATAGAATATTAAAGGTTAATTTTAAATGTCTATCAATTTATTTTCATACTAATAATTGATAATCAAGAAGACAATATCCCAACCCATTAATAAGCAATAATCTAGAGAAATAATATTTTAATAGATATTTAAAAGATTTTTATTAAGATCAATTTAATAGCTAATCCATAGATAAAAACCATTATATATTAAGAGGTTTATCCATAAATTCCAAATGTTTAATGTATCTTTCCAAAACCTCTTCAATAGGTCCCTCATCAACAATGACTTTAATTCCTGCATCATCAACACGGACTTTTGATTTAAAACCTATCTGCCCTACAAAAATAGTATCAACATCATGTTCCTTAAGAGCTTTAACTATTTTTACTCCCTGATGAGGTTTATCCTCTTCTATTTCCACAGTAATTTTATTCTGAAATTCCAGGTTATCCTCATCATAGTTATAAACATATATTGATGAGGCTTTACCAAAATGTAAATTTACATTCCTACCGTCAGTAGAAGCAAAAGCAAATTTCACAAAAAAGACCCCTTAAAAATAGTTATAAAAAATTAAAGAATTAATCTTTAATTTTGTTAATTAACTTAGCAACATTAGTTGCAAATAATTTAACGGTTGCAATTCCTTCAACATCTTCCTTATAAGATCCTTCAGGACCTGCAAAAACCATATTCCAATAGCTACTACCTGGAATAATCATTTCATTAATTATGAAGAACATAGACATTTCTTGTAAAGTTAATGTTTGACCACCACGTCTTGCAACAGTAATTGGTCCACCAACCATCCATGATAAGAATTTATCATTACCACGGGAAAGTTTACCAATTCTTTGAAGGGCAGCCATCATATCACCACGTGCAGTTCCAAAGTATACGGGAGCTGCAGGTATGAAACCATCAGCATCTCTAAGTTTATCTACAATCTCATTAATTCCGTCATCAAAGACACATTTTCCAGTTTCGCCACATTTTCCGCATCCTATACATGAGTGTATATTATTATTTCCAATGTTAATAATTTCTGCGTCCACACCATTAGCCTCAATAGCATCAGCACAGATATTTAAAATGCCCATAGTATTTCCATTTGGACGTGGGCTAGCACATAAAAGAATAACCTTTGAGATAGTATTACCCCCTAATCATCCTTTAATGTAATACATTCGTTAGGACATAAATCTACACAGGTTTCACATAAACTACATTCATCTATATCTACAGGAGTTACCTTACCATCTACCCATTGAAGAACTTCCATAGTACATAAATCTACGCAGTCTCCACATTCATCTTCGCCATCACATTTATCGTGGTCAATTATTATTGTTACCATAAAAATCACATCCATTAAAAAAATATCAATATATTTTTAATTAATTATAGTTTTTATAAAACTGATATTTACTATTATAATTTATAGTTTATAAATTATTAGCATAATATAGAATAAAAATTATAAAATTTACATAATTTTAAAAAATTAAAAAAAGAAAAAATAGATAGAAACAAGCTATTCTAAAGCATGATGGCAATCACAGTCATAGTCATCATCTAAAGATAATATTGTCCTATGTATTAAGCCTAAAAGTGCATGTTTTTTCTCTTCCATAATCTCTGCAACTTCTTCAAAGCTTAGTTTATCCGGAGATATGGAGGTTCCAAAATTGCTTACAACACATATTGTTTCATAGCAAATTCCCTTTTCCCTTGCAAGAACTGCCTCCGGAAGTCCTGTCATACCTACTAAATCTCCACCAATAATCTTAAACATTTTAATCTCTGCAGGAGTTTCAAATCTAGGACCTTCGGTACATACATATGTACCATGAGGAATAATTTTCTCATCTTCACCGTTTTCCAAAATAGCCTCCCTAAGTCTTGGACAATAAGGCTCGGACATATCAATATGATGTACCTCGTTATCATAAAATGTTCTATCCCTTAAGACTGTAAAGTCCAAAAAGTCGTCAGGAAGCACTATTGATCCAGGAGGCATTTCCATGTTAATGGAACCTACCGCATTAGTGGAAATAATCTGGTCCACACCACAGTTTGCTAAAGCCTGTATATTGGCCTTATAATTGATCATGTGAGGAGGGGTTTTATGTCCTTTATGATGACGAGAAATAAAAGCCACTTTTTTAGATTCGATATTTAACATTGTAACAACAACAGAACCGTATTCAGTATCTACAGTTATATCCTCTTTTGAATCAGCAAGCTCTGTTATTTCATAAACTCCACTACCGCCTATAATTCCTAACAAAATAATCACCTAATCATAATGAAAAAAAAGGATATTGGATTATCCTTTTGTAACTGCAAGAGGGCTAACCTTTGCAACAAGTTTTGCAATACCTGTCATATCAGATGTTTTAACAACATTGTCCACATTCTTATATGCTCCAGGTGCCTCTTCAGCAATAATTGGTCTGGTATTTGCTTTAATATGAATACCTTTACTTTGAAGTGTTTGTTCAATTGATTCGGGAGTAAATTCTTTTTTAGCTTTAGACCTTGATAAGACCCTTCCTGCACCATGAGCAGTAGAACCAAATGTCTCTTCCATTGCAACATCGGTTCCATGAAGTATATATGAAGATGTACCCATTGTTCCTGGAATTAAAACTGGTTGACCAATACTACGATATTCTTTAGGAATTTCAATTCTACCTGGACCAAATGCCCTAGTTGCTCCTTTTCTATGAACAATAAGTTCTTGTTTAGATTTTCTAACCTTATGAACCTCTTTCTTAGCTATATTATGTGCTACGTCATAAATAGTTGTCATGCCCATATCCTCTGCAGACTGACCTAGAACATCTTCAAATGATTCCCTTACCCAGTGAGTCATCATTTGTCTGTTTGCCCATGCATAATTTGCAGCAGCATACATTGATTTTAAATAATCCTGAGCCTCGTGGGAATCTATTGGTGCACAAGCTAGTTGTCTATCAGGAAGAGTAACCTCATATTTTTTATATGCCTTATCCATTAATCTCAAATAATCAGAACATACCTGATGACCACATCCACGGGATCCACTGTGAATCATAATAGTTATAGTGCCTGGAACAATTCCAAAAGCTTTTGCAGCCTCTTCATTGTATATCTCATCCACTTTCTGAATTTCCAGGAAATGGTTTCCAGAACCGAGAGAGCCTAATTGAGAAATACCTCTTCTTTTAGCCTTATCGGATACTAAACTAGGATCTGCATCCAATAGCCTACCATTTTCTTCAAGATATTTTAAATCATCATCCCAACCAAATTCATGGTCCACAGCCCATTCTGCACCGTATTTTAAAACATCATCCACCTGGTTTTCCTTAAGATGGAATCGTCCTTTACTTCCTACACCGGAAGGAATATTTTTAAATAAAGTATCGGTTAACTCTTTAATTTTAGGTTCAATATCCTCTGCTGTAAGATTGGTTCTTATCATTCTTACTCCACAGTTAATATCAAAGCCTACACCACCGGGACTTATTACCCCATTCTTAGTACTGACGGCACCTACACCACCAATACTAAATCCATATCCAAAATGGATATCAGGAAGTCCTATGGAATATTGTTGAATACCTGGAAGACAAGCAACATTTGCAACTTGTTCAAGAGCCTCATCTTCAAGGTTTTCAAAACCTTCATCATCAATGTATATTCTACCAGGAACTCTCATTTCCCTTTTATAACTACTAGGAATTTCCCATACATTATCCCGAACTTTTGTAATCTCTTCTTTAATACTCATAAAATCACTTAACAATAAATAACAATTAAATAAATTGAAAGTTTAGTAAATATAATCAATAAAATCCCATAGATAATAATATTATTAGGAATTTTAAATTAAAATATTAATCTATTATAATATAATATTTTATCTGTAAATACTTAATGTTTATTATATAATAAAAAGTTTTATAAAAAACTTATAAATCAAGAATTACCCTTAGCCTATAATAATCATCAATCTTTTTAACTTCCATCATATGAAAGGTTATGGCCTTAACCTCGGAACCTCTTTCATGTTTTACATCCCAATTTATAGATTCTCCCTTAATATTGGCCTTTAATCTATATTGGTTTCCATTATCTCCATCTATCTTTTCAATATCAACATTGAATTTTGAAAATAGGATAAAATTAACCTCATGTAAAAACAATAACTCCTCTAAATAGTCATAAAGAAGGGACACTAAATCCTCTGATTCCACTTCAATATCCATATCCTCAACAGGATCAACATTATCTGTATTGGAGATGATGTTAAACATTGCAAGTCCCGCGTTTTCAAAAGCCTCTTTTAAGGTATTTCCATAGGATAAAAACCCAATATCTGCAGTGACATCAAAAAATTCATAAGGTTTATCTGGTTTTTTATTATTGGATAACATAATAACACTACTTATTTGATATTAATCATTTTAATCAGAAAAAAAATTTAATATTTAAATAAAATATTAGTTTTCAAATGGACTCTCGGATTTTCTTTAAATATATTTCAAAACACATTTTAGTTTGAGAGTGATTAGTATGTTCAAATATAAAGATACAAATTTAAATGCAGATTTAAGAAAAAAAACCTCAATCAATGACATAATAATCGAAAATCATATAAGTATTCAATCTTGCATGGTAATACTAATGGCATTTTTAGTATTGCTTTATTCAGTACTATCTATTATTGGAGTATAATCCTACATATTAATTATTTATGTTTTCGTCTTAGATTAGATAATACCAAACCCTATTACTCTAATAATACTAAATTATTAGTATTCCATGCAAATTTATAATTTATAATTTAACTTAAATTAATTCATTTAAGTATACTTTAAAATCAGATTATTAATAATGAATTGCAACCTACAAAAAAATACGATAATTATATTTTATAAATCCCTAGAAATTAGAGTAATAGATAGATAGTCTTAAACATGAATTTAATATTAGAATCTGCCAATATTAAATTTATGAACTTATGATAATTTATTTAAATTCCAAATAAATTATAGATTAATAGTCACAGGGACAGATTGTTTGATCTTTAAAATTCAAAAACCACAATTTTCCCAAATCATATTTTAAAAGACAGAGGATTGATTATATATCTAAAGATTTAATATCCTCTGGATTAAATCTTATAATAATCTGTCGTGAATTACCTCTTACACCTTTTCCTGTAAGTTTTGTGTCTATTAATCTTAAAAATTCTAATTTATCCAAGGTCCTATTAAAAGTCGCATAACTTAATCCTGTTTTTTCTTTGAATAATTTTGATAGTTCACCTGCAGTTAGAATCTCATCGCTACTTGCCACTATTTTTAACAATTGTCTTTCAACATCACTTAAAGATTTATATGTTTCTACAAGATTTACTGAGATTTGCTGTGATTTTGCTTTTTCCAAATGATCCTCTGTAATCTTAGGATTAGCCTCGGATTCTGCAATGTTACCGCAGACTTTGAGCAAATCAATACCTACCCTTAAATCTCCACTATCAACGGTATAATCAGTAATTTCCTCAATTATATCATCGGAGATTACACCATCATAAAAGCCATAGTGTGCTCTTTTTTTAAGAATGTCTAAAACCTCGGAACGTGTATATGGTTGGAAAACAATGTCCTGGGGAATAAACACAGTATTAACATTCTTATCCAGGGAATATTTAAAAGCGATATCTGACAATATTACAAATAAACCAGTTCTGACTCCAGGAAATTCCTCATAAGCCCTTAAAATATCATAAAATAATTTATTAGCATTTTTAGTCTGGAAAAGATAATTAACATCATCAAATGCCACAATTAAACTTTTATCGTTATCCAGTAAATAATCCATTATCTGTTTATATACCTTAGCATAAGGAACCCCTGTTTCAGGAGGATAATGGTTGAAAATTTTCTTAAATATTTCAGACATGACACTGAAGGGAGTGGTGTGAAGCTGACAATTTATAAAGCAACAGACAACCTTATTGGTAGTGTCCTCAACAAGTTCAAATACTTTTTTAACTGCTGTTGTCTTTCCAGTAGCACATGGACCTAAAATTACAGAATTAATTGGACGACCTCCTCTTAAAGCAGGTCTAATACATGTTGCCATTGCCTCCATTTGACTGTCCCTAAAATCATAATTCTGAGGAGTGTAGTCTGGATTAAAAACATTTTCATTCCTAAAAATTGTTTCATCAAACATTAAAATATCTTTAATTCCCATAATCTATACCAGTAAACTTATTTAAAAAATATATTTCTAAAAAGGTATTGAATCCATAATTAGACATGATAAAATAAATAATTTAAGAGATATGATTGAATCTTTAATAAATAATCACATACAGTCTTATGAATTGTTTTTAGAAATATTAGAAATCTGAAAATTTATTAATAAATATTAATTATAATAAGTTATAATTATTTAATCTTAAATAATTTATTAAAAAAATTGGAAACTATTCCCCTAAATTAAAAAAAGATCAAAATATAAAAAATTTTTAAAATATTATAAAATAATTCTAAATAAAAAATTAAAAAAGCATACTAAATTAATCACAGAGATTAATTAACTCAACATCGGTATTTTCCCTAATCCAATTAGTTAAATTCTCGGCATATTCTAATTTTTTAGTTTTAATCTCATCTGCAGGCATTAATCTACCTGGATTTTTAGGTCTAGAATATTGGGTTACAATTGTACCGAAGTCCATACCTGCAAGTATTAATGTTTTAGCACCTAAAGCAAGTGATAAAAACATTGCCCTATCACCATCTGTAAAACCACCGAAGTTATAAAGATGTCCTTCTGGCTTTGATTGAGTTGTTCCTAAAACATTATCGAAAAATGGAACATATTTCTCTATTAATTCCTTATTATTACCATGAGCATGAATAACAGGATATGCATGTCTATAATTAGCTGCCAAAAGATCATCCATATTTCCGTCCAAATCAGTAGCCACAATATCCGGAACGATATGACCTTCTAAAAGTGCAGTAGTAGCACCATCAGCAGAAACTAAAACATAATCATCAAGATTGTAATTTTCCCTAATATCATGAATATGTTTTTTAATAGAAGGTCCAGCACCGAATACTATAAACTTATCGGTATTCTTGAAATCAACACAGTTTTCTTTTAACTCCTCAATTGTAATATAACCTTCCTCATCTAACACCTTATCTAGAAGTTTAGCTGAATCCTCATCATCCTCTCTTATAAATCCAAAATCATCTAAAATCTTTTCATACCATGTTTCCCAATCACTGAATTTCATAGATAATAATTTATTTTTTATATAAATAAATTTTATTATAAATACTACAAAAATCAGAAAAGATTACCCCATATTCTAATAAAATCCACTAAAAATTATAAAATTTACAAAATAAATTATTAAAAGAATAAAATAAGAAAATTTTCAGATTAAAATAAAAAATATCAAATATTTTTAATAAAACCTGAATAAACAAAAAACTTTAATATAATATAAATTAAAAATTTAATTAAGCTTGAAATATGATAATAATTAAAAAAAATAAACAAGCTTTTTATATTAATGGAGGAAATTGTACATGAATGATACATTATTAATGCTTCCAGGACCTGTAAATGTAGCTCCAAATGTACTTGCTGCAATGTCTAAAGGTATTGTAAACCACAGAGGAGCTGAATTCGGGAAAATATATAATGAAACTTGTGATGCAATGTCAAGAGTTTTCAAAACCGATAATCAATCTTATATATTCACATCATCTGGTACTGGTGGTATGGAAGCAGCTATTGCAAATATAGCTAATCCAAAAGAAAAAATATTAAGTGTTGTAGGAGGTAAATTCGGAGAACGTTTCGCAGATATTGCAAGAGTTCACGGAATCGATGTTGAAGAATTAGCTGTGGAATGGGGAACTGCAGTAACTCCTGAGGCTATTGAAGCAGCACTTGAAGCTGATGAAAACATTAAAGCAGTAAGTTTAATTCACAATGAAACTTCTACTGGTGTAGCTGCACCAATTAAAGAAATTGGTAAAGTTATGAAAAACTACGACGCATTATTTGTTGTAGATACCGTATCTTCCCTTGGAGGAGACGAAGTAGATGTTGATAAATTTGGAATTGATGTCTGTGTTACTGGATCACAGAAATGTTTAGCAGCACCACCAGGTCTTTCAATGATTACATTAAGTGACGATGCATGGAAAGCTGTCGAAGGTGTAAATCCACAGACCTATTACTTTAACATGAAAAAGTACAGAGATAGTGGAAATAAAAACCCTGCTCAAACTCCATACACCCCATCTGTATCATTAATCTACGGATTACAAGAGGCACTTAATGATATTGAAAAAGAAGGATTAGATAATAGGGTTGCACGTCACCACTTAAATGCAGAGGCATCAAGGAATGCATCTAAAGCATTAGGATTTGAACTCTTTGCTGAAGAGGAACATGCATCTTGTACTGTTACTGCACTTAAAATACCTGAAGGATTAACTGATGATGATATCAGAGGAACTATGTTAAACAAATATGGTGTACAATTAGCTGGTGGACAAGACCACCTTAAAGGTAATGTCTTCAGAATAGGACATATGGGAGTAACTAATTATAAAGAATTAGCTATAACCTTTACCGCTTTAGGTATGACATTAAAAGAAAAAGGAGTAGATGTTGACGCTGGTGCAGGTGTAGCTGCATTAGCTGACACATACATAAACTAAACACACCCCTTATTTCTTTTTCTATTTTAAAACAACTATTTTTAACTAGATAAATCAGACAGATTAATTGAACAATTATAAAGATACTATTTTTTTAAACTTAAATTATTAATAAATTCAACAATAAAACAATTTTTAAAAAAATTTAGGAACAACTAAAAATAATATTAATAATGAATTCCATATTAAAACTAGAGGTAAAAATAATGTCAAATGAAGAAACTATAAAAGTCACCTTAGAGGAGTTAAAAAAACTTTTAAAAACCAATAGTATTGTTGGAGAAACAATTGAAACCGAAAATGCCGAATTAATTCCAATTGTAAAAATGGGATTTGGTTTCGGTAGTGGAGGTATTAATGATGCAGGTTTTGGTGGAGCCGGTGCAGGAATTGATCCTGTAAGTATGGTTATAATTCCAAAAGGAGAATCAGGTTCTGAAAATATAAGGGTAATTGATATTACAGCAAGAAGTGAAACCAACAAAGCAATAAATGATTTAGCAAGTATAGTAACCGGAATAATCAAAAGTTATGCTGCAGAAAAACAAGGAGCATATGAAGCTAATTGGGAATACAAGCAAGAAGATGACGTAAAGCCAGAAAATAACTCTGCAGATATAAATGACGTAGAATAAAAAAAACAGTTAATAAAATAATTATAAAAAAGTAGGGATTGACTTGGATATTCTATTAGGTATCATCATTTTAATTATTATAATAATTCTTTTGATTATAATAGTTTTAAAAATAGGTATAAAAATAGAGATATCTGTAAAATATTCCAGTGAAATTAAAGGGGAGCTAGACCTATTTATCTTAAATAAAATAAAAGTCTTAAGTAAAGATTTTGAAACAGGTAAGGATAGAAACAATAAGGAAGATTCCAAAAATAATAAGCTTCCTAGTAAAGAATTAATAAAAAAGATAATGGATGATAGAGAGTCCTTCATCAATATGTTTAAGATTATAAAAAGAAGTACAAAATTGGAGCATACCAATTTCCATATCAAATTTGGTTTTAACAGTCCAAGCACAACTGCAAAGTTTAGTGGTTTCCTATGGGCCGTCGGAAGCATACTATCAGCAAATCCCAAATACCATATTCGAATAAATCCAGTGTTTAACGAGGAGATATTTAATATTGAATATGATTCAGCACTAAATATTTCCCTTCTTAAACCCTCATACAAAGTTCTAAAAATCATAAGAAAAGAGCCTACTAAATCAATAGTAAAAGAAATTGTTAAAGGATTCAGAGATGAAAAAGATGAGTCTTAAAGAAAAAATCAACAAGTATACAGATTTTAAAACCCATAAAGAGATAGTCTTTGGATCCCGGATAGTAGTTGAAAATAAGGACATCTACCCAATATATGAAATAAAAATCCGCTCCTTTAAAAACATAGTGCCGGAGGCATCAATAAATCCCATAGGCCTATTCTTTAAAGAGAAAAATCAGAAAAAATACGAGTATTATATTCAATTTATAGATAAGACATATATGGAATATAAAGGGGAGATAAGCAAGGCATATTATGATGAATTTAAAGAAAACATTAGCTTTTAAACTCCAATCAGCATTCTTTAATTTTAGAATATAAAAAACAAATTTAACAAAGCAAATAAGTAATTAAAAATTAGCATACTGAGATTATATATATTTAATAGAAAAATAGAGATGAATAAGCTGATTAAAATTGATATAATAAGAATAGATGAAATAAGCAAATAACAAGTTAATACAAATTTAATAACTTTTTTTACCAATTAAAAAAATAAAAAATTATTGAGGTTTAACCTCGGACAATGGAATATTCTCCTGACGAGTCAATACCTCAATAAAGTAAGGACCATTAGAATCTTTAGCCTTTAAAAGTGCCTTTTCTAATTGTTCAATATTGACTACTCTTTCACCGTCAATGCCATAACCTTTCACAATAGCCAAGAAATCTGGATTTTTTAAATCAACCTGGTAACGGAAATCAGGACTTATCATCTCTTCCCATTGACGAATAATAGCCAACTGATTATTATTAATTACACATATGACTATAGGAAGATTATATTCTGCAATAGTTGCTAACTCTTGAATACACATCTGGAAACTTCCGTCACCTGTAATTACAAGAACCCTATCATCAGGATGTGCTAAGGAAATTCCAATTGAACCTGGAAGTCCCATACCCATTGGACATAAAGCACCGGAATATAAAAATTTACCGAACTTGTTAGGACGGGCATAGAGCATTGTCCAGGTAGCATGAGAACCTGCATCACTCATAATATAAGCATCATCCATCTTACCAATTACTGTTTTAATGGCTACCTGAGGTCTAAGTGGCATAGAACGGGTATCGTCTTCACCTTCAACTAGAAGTTTCTCATCATGGAGTTTTATTTCTTTCAACCATTGTTTATTATTATAGGAATCAATTTCAATTTTATTTAGTTCATCTAAAACATGGGACACATCACCATGAATCTTAAGTCTGCCCTTTAGAACATGCTCGTCAATATTAACATGAACAATTTTCTGCTGAAAATCATTAAGATCCTTAGTAAGTGCAGTGGTTCTCTCAGACAATCTTGAACCTAACACTAAAATCAAATCGGAATTCAAATACGCATAGTTGCTCATTGCAGTTCCTCTCAGACCGACCATCCCCAAATTAATAGGATTATTCTCATCAATAACACCACGGGCAGTATATGTGGTGGCAATAGGAATATTGTTTTTCTCTGCAAATTCCTTTAATTTTAGACAAGCTCCAGACCAAACTACCCCTGCACCTGCAATAATAAATGGTTTCTTAGATGATGAGATGATTGTCTTTAAAAGATTTAATTGATTATAATTATAATTTGGATCATATTCAACAGGATAATCCAAATAATTTGAAGGAGCCTCTTCATTTAAAACATCCTTTGGAAGATTAATATGAATAGGTCCGGTTGGTTCCTTATTAAATATTTCAATAG
Organism: Methanobrevibacter boviskoreani JH1; assembly: GCF_000320505.1. Classification (NCBI taxonomy): domain Archaea; kingdom Methanobacteriati; phylum Methanobacteriota; class Methanobacteria; order Methanobacteriales; family Methanobacteriaceae; genus Methanobrevibacter; species Methanobrevibacter boviskoreani. Next base: position 43,595 of record NZ_BAGX02000023.1, on the reverse strand, counting down.
CCTCTTTTAATGCATGGATAGCTTCCTTAGCATTTGTTGGAGCGTAATTTTTAACAGTAACATTTTCAAAGACACTTGGCAAGTCAAATGTTTGGAATCTGTCCTCTAATCTTTCAGAGTATGGATTGTCCCCTGTAAGAATAAGAATAGGAACATGATCCTTATAGGATGTTGCAGCGGCCATTACAAAATTTAATGCACCAGGAGATGCAGTTGAAATACATACAGAAAATTTACCAGTAGAACAAGCATACATACTTGCAGCATGTGCACCTGCCTGTTCATGTCTTACAAGAATATGTTCAATTGATGAGTCTTGTAGTGCCCTATAAACTGGAAGAATCTGTTCACCTGGATGACCAAATATATGTTTTACACCGGCATTTTCCAATAATTTAACTAAAGCTTCAGCAGTATTCATAATATCCCATAATTAAAATATTTGATTAATTTGTTTCTAAATTTATTTTATTCTAAACAATTTTTGATAATCTTGATCTAATTTATTTTATTTAAAACCATTTTTTATTAATTTAATCTAACCTTATAATAGTTAGCTATCTTATTAAATAAATTTGCATATACCTTAAAATTTACCTTTTAATTTAATGTATAGAATTATTTTATTTTAAGATAATATTAAGTCTAGAAAGTATTAATACTTTCCATTAATCTATAGAATTAATTTTCCTCCTCCTGATATGAACCATTATACTCCCCAGAACCTTTAACATCAAAAACTACTCCCTGAGCAATCCTATCCCCTTTTTTTATTTTATATGGATACTCCCCATGATTTATAATTAAAAATGTTAATGTTCCAAAGAAACCGGGATCACCTACAGCAGTTTGAACGGAGATAAATGATCTGAGTAATGTGGATCTTGGAGTATATAACATTGTATAACCTTTAGGAATTTTAATTTTCTTATCAATAGTTGCAAGATATGCAGTATGAGGTTCTAATGTATATATTGGTCCTTCTAAAGCTTCAACCTCGGGTAAATTTTTTTCATTATCAATTAATGAGCCTGGACCCCTCTGTACTAAAATTTCATCTAAAGCAAAATCAATTCCTGAAGGTTGAATTGTATCTATAAAATCAGGAAATAGTTTCTTAAGTTCTTCTTCACCTAACATAAAATCACTGTTATTATATTAATTATGCATGTATTTTAAAAATACCATATACTTATAAGTTATAAGTTATACTAAAATCAATATTAATTTTTAATTATAAGTTATAACTTATAATAGTATTTTTATATTTAAAAAATTTTAATAATTATAATTATTATATTTAGAATTGTTTATAATATTATAGGATTTTTAAATTAAAAAATAAAAAAAGGTGAAAAAATGCCAGTTGTAACTATTGCAGGAAATCCTGGGATAAGTAAAGAGAAAAAGGAAAAATTAATAAAGGAAGTAAGTAATTCTGTTGCAGAAGCATATGATTTACCTATAGAAACTGTAACCATACTTATACAATCATATAATCCAGATGATATTGGAGCTGGAGGAGTAATGCTAAGTAAAAAAATAAATAAATAAACAAATAGAAAAAAGATTTAAAGACCTTAAAGATTAAAATAAGATGTTTAATGAAATTAAAGAAATATATAAGGGATTATGATTAAAAAAATATAATTCCTAATATGATTTATTAAAAAATAAGTCTTAGATTAATTAATAGAATTACCATATTTTTCTCTACTATTTTTAAAAATTAAATTAAAAGATTAATCAATAAAATCATTATATTTTCCCTGCTCTTTTTAAAATTAAATTAAAACAGAAATGTTTTAAAAAAATAACTAAAAATTAAAAATAGAGATATGAAAGAATTTATGAGAACAGTTGATCTAACATCCATTCTGCATTATATTCCTTAATATCATCATAACCTTGACCCATACCTAAGAAATAAATAGGTTTTTTAATGACATAACCAATAGATAATGAAGCACCACCTTTAGCATCAGCATCTGCCTTAGTTAATATAACCCCATCAATATCAATAGCTTCATTGAATTTTTTAGCCTGTTCTACTGCATCATTACCAGTTAATGCATCACCAACAAAAACAACCAAATCAGGTTTTGCAACCCTTTTGATCTTTTTCATCTCATCCATTAAATTAGTATTTGTCTGCATTCTACCAGCAGTATCAATTAAGACTAAATCCTTATGCTGTGCTGTTGCATGTTCCACAGCATCATATGCTACAGCAGCAGGGTCTGATCCCTTTTGGTGTTTTATAATTTTAACTCCAACATTATTTGCATGTTGGGTGACTTGTTCAATAGCCCCTGCCCTAAATGTATCTGAAGCAGCAATAACTGGAGTGTAACCTCTTTTAAGATAATAATTAGCTAGTTTACCAATGGTAGTAGTTTTACCTGTACCATTAATACCAACCAACATGACAATTAATGGTTTTCCTTCCTTTTTCTTATCATTTAACATTTCAGTCATTGATTTTCCGCCAACATTAATGATTTTAGCAATAGCTTTCTTAAGTGCTTTGTAGGTATATTCTTCTATATCACTACTTCTTCTAATTTTTTTACCTACAAGATCCCTTCTAACAGACTCCACAACTTCTGATGCCACATCTATTGCTACATCACCTTCAAGTAAACCTAATTCCAATTCCCAGAGAACATCTTCAATGTCCTCTTCATCAATTGTTTTTTCTTTAATAAAAGAGAAAACACCATGCTCTTCCTCATTGGAATGAGTTTTTTCATCTTCTATTTCTTTATAGATTTCTTTTGCAGAAACCTCTTCCCTATATTTATCATTTACTGAAACTTCAGGTTCTTTATTTCTACTATACCAATGTTTCTTCTCTTCCTTTATCTCTTCATCATCATCTAAGAACTTATATTCAGTACTAGGACCAGTGATTTCAGGTTTTCGAGCAGGTTCTTCCTCCTCAGAGGAGCCTCTACTATACCAATGTTTTTTATTAGATTTGTATTCTTCCCCTCTAAGTTCTGCTTCTTTTTTAGCCTCCTGTTCAGCTAAAGCCTCTGCAAACCTATCCCTTTTAGGTTCATTTTTCTTTTCCTTCTTATCACTATCATCATTATGTCTTGAAAATCTTGATAAAAATCCTGAATTTTCCTCATTATCTTCATCTTCATCTATTTCCTCATCTTCCTCATCAAAAATAGCTTCCCATTCAGCATCCTTATCTTCAATAGTTTTTTCTTCTGATAAATCTTCAAAATCATCTAAATCCTCAGATGGTTCAGCACTTTCAATAACCTTAATATTATTTTCTTCTTTAGCTTCCTCATTAAGTTTATCAGTTAATTGATCACTAGTTCGAGAAAACCTCTTTTTTAAAGATTCAAACAAGTTATTACCTTCCTTAAATAATGTTTAAAATCAATGAATAATAATATATTAATTTATAATATGTAATTAATCTCTAAGAACTCAACTATAATAAAATTGAATATCTGTATATTTATTTTATCTTAAAGTATATAAAATTTTAAGTATCAGAAATAGGAATAAAGAAAAAATCCAATAAAAAAACGGTTAGATATTACTAAAAGATAATAGAATCATGTTAGTTTTCTAAAAATATTATCAAAATAAAAGTTTAATGAAATAAAATCAACATAACTATAAGATACTTAAGAATATCTAATCTTGAATCAATATAATGATTTAAAAAATTTTAACTTAAAGTAAAAAATAGAAGACATACCAAGAATATCCCATGTTTAAAATATTTGAAAAAAATAATAAAAATTATTAATATAGAAGCTATTTTTAAAATATAGAACCCAAATATAAAAAAATAAATCAGAGGCATATAACAATTTTTAGAAAGAAACATTATAAAAAAATAACCTATTGAATAAATTAAGAAGTATACCCTCTTATAATATAAAAACAAATATTTTATAGATTATATTCAAAATACAGAAAAATCAATGAAAAAACAGAGAAAAAATAGACAATTATAGAAAAATAGTATAAAAATAGAAAAAATAAAATAAAAGAAAAGTACTGGAAACTATTGTTGAGGTAATTTACCTTCTGCTTGAAGAGCCCTTGCTAAGTTTTCAGCAGCAGGGGATAATTGACCAATATAATCTGAGACTTTTTGTAAAGATTTTAAAGCCTTATCTAAATTATCTTTTAATTCCTCTTCCTGAGAATTGATAGTTTCAATAGCTTCTTCAGTAGTTTGTTTTACAGCAACACCAGCACCAATACTCATTACAACATTTGAAGTGTTTTTGATTTCACCTTCCATGAAAGCTCCGCCACCAACAGGAATTAAAGATTCGACTGAATCTTTATCTTTCATTTCATTGATTGTAGATTTTAAAACTTCAAGTTCAGCCATAGAAGCATTAAGAGCATCTATTTGTTGTTGTAACAAATCAGCTTGACTTTTATAAACATTAAGTTCATTTATCATCTGTTGTAACTTTTGCTGATCATCCATAAAAAACACCTTACCTATAATATACCTTTAACAATAGGATCAATTACTTCTTCAGGGGTGATTTCTTTTATTTCTTCAATATCTATTTGATTTCTGTTTATTCTGTGTTTACTACCAAAGTCAGAATAGATTTTTTCATAGATATTTTCTTCATTAAATGATTTAAGTTCTTTAGTAAATTTTTGGACACGATCACCATTTACAAATTTACCTGTAACTCTGTAAATTTTAGTTTGCATTATAATCCCTCATTTTGATAAATAATTTAAAATGAATCTAAAAATCCTAAAGATTCTTCTATCCTAGCCATTTCAGGACCAGTAGTGTCTTCACCTACAATTACTCCTTTAGAATTAGATACTGAACAAGCACCTACAAGAGGAATACCCCTATTTACAGTACCAACATTACCTTCCACACCAAGTGTGTCTTCAAGTAATTTAAGGTCTTCTGGAGATGAATCTTTATGGGTAAGAAATCCTTTATTAGTAACAGAAACTAAAGAACCTATAATATCATAACCTGCGATTTCTGCCTGGGTAACATCGACATCCAATGTTTCCTCAATAACATCAACTGCAGTTTCTGAAACTTTAGGACTAATAATAGCTCCATTATCATTTGCTACAAGAATATTACCTACAGCAGTATATTTATCAGGTAATGGAACAATGTTTTCAATACCTGCTTCTTTTAAAGTAGCTAGCTCTCTATCATAAATGAAAGGAGAAACAATGAAACCATTAGAATTTCCAACTAATAAAGCACCAGCTAAGTTAGATCCAGCGATAGAACATTTAACAACATCAACATCTAAAGCCTCTCTAAGGATTTCCTCTTTAGATTCTAAGATATTATTAGGAACAATAGCTACATCCTCATTAACAGCTATATAAACACCTAAATTAGGATTTCCTGTAAGATTAATTCTTTTTAACATTTATTTTACCTTATTAATTAAATTAATAATGAAAATATTAAAAAATAAAGATTCAGATATCTATTCAGCAAGTTCTGCTTTAACATATCTTTCATCATCTTCTTCAACAAGAGTTGCTTTTACTTTGATTTTAGATGGAATCTTTTGAATTCCTCTTTCCCAAATCTTTTCATTTATTGAAGAATCAATGACAACATCTTCAACTTTCATATGTTTCATTAAAAAGTTTTTTACTTCTCTAATAGCCCTAGGAGCTCTAATAGTCCTTTTGACATTTTTTACATTACGAAGAGGTATTGTGTATACTCTTTCTAAATCTTCCGCCATATTTAACACCTCTAAATTTTAAGATTATTTCTTCTCCAATGTCTAGGCTTAGGTCTGTATTGTAATTTACGATTAGTTTTAGCATAAGCCCAAATAGGAATTCTTCTATTTTGTTTGTTTGCTTTTGCCATTCTTAATTTTTTAGCAGCAGGTTTGTTTCTACTCATTTTTTCACCTTAATAATTATTAAATTTTTAAACGATATGGACAATCTATTTCCATAATTCAATCCTTAAATCCAACAACATTAGTTTGATAATGTTCTGGGAAGATACTACTTGAATCCCCTCCAAGTTGATCTATTAAAATTCTAATCTCAACCTCATAATCAGAACTATTATCCCTATTACTTTTCTTATTTGTTACTTTAAACAGTGATGAAACTAAGGTATTAACAGTTTTATAACCAAAACTATCCAGGTTAATATATTGGACATCCTTCCTATCTTCTAAACTTTGAATTTGATCCCTATTAAGTTTAGGAGTTTTATCATCTCTTCTTGTACCATCAGCAACAACTGGATACTCTTCTGCTACAGCTTCAATAACTTGATTATGAATATACTTAATCCCCTCATTTGGAAAACCGTCATCCATAATTCTTTTAACACCGTCTTCCAAGATTTTCTTATCTAAATGAAGAACCCGATGTGGTATTCCTAAAGCTTTAGCTGACATGCTAGCAGGAACAAATGAGTCATATACACCAAAGTTAGCAGTACATACCTCTACATCAAAACCTAACCTCTTTAAGGTTATAGCCATGAGAGAACTGTCTTTACCACCACTATATAATACACAAGCTTTCATAGTAATAATTTTCAGGAATCTATTTCCTAGTTATATGAATTTCTCTTTTCTGACTGGCAAGTTGTCTTAGTAAGACTTTTAATTGCTCATCAGTAACTTTTCCTCTTAAACTTCCTGCTTGAGCAGATTGAATTAATTGAATTTCAATTTGTTGGACTAATTCAGGTTTAGTCAACTTAAGATTGGCTAATCTGCTTCGAGCTTCAGGAGTCATGATTTGTCTTACAGCTTGATTGATTTGTTGTTCTAACTGTTGTTGTTGAGCTTGTTGTTGAGCTTGCTGCTGTGCTTGTTGTTGCATTTGTTGCTGATTAGCAGCCATAGCCTGTTGTCTTTGTAATTGCTCTAATTTTTTACGACGAATATCATCTAATTCACTCATATACAAATCCCCATATCTTTTTTTCAATTAAAAAATAAATTTAATATTTTTCAAGTTCTGGAATATCTTTGATTAATTCTGTTGAAACTTTATCTAAATATGATTGACCTTGTGGAGTTACTACTCTTCCACCATCAACTTTTTCAACAAGACCTGCATCTTCTAATTGGTTTAAAGCTCCTCTAACAATAGAACCACTTCCCATTCTGAAAGATTCAGGGTTTACACCACGGTCTTTTTTACCACCGTATTTAATTCTTAAAGTTCTAACACCTATAGGACCACTAATGTAAACTTTTCTTAAGATAGCAGCACATCTTACATACCACCAATCTACATCCACAGGTTTTCTTTCTTTATGAACACCAGTTTTTACAAGATGAGACCATTCAGGTGATTGTATTTTATCATTATTGTTTTTAAATTCATCTGCAAGATGATTGATTAAAACATCTGCAGGTACATCATATACAGTACTCATATTAATTCTCCATATATTAATTTTCAAATAGATGTATTCAATAATTTAATAGATGTAAATTCTTAATATGATCCTCAAATTAAACTTAATCTTAGCATTAAGCTAAAGTAAAATAAGTTTGTAACTCAAAATGAGTATTAAGATTTCTTCTTATAAATAACAGCAACATGACCTCTTACATCGATTAATTCTGCCTTAGTCTCTTTGACAATGTTGCTTATATAATCATCTTTATCTTTTGCTATTGACCTAGCAAATTTTAGTTTAACAACCTCATTAGATTTCAATTGGCGTCTGACTTCATTGATTACATTATCATTAACACCAGATTTGCCAATATTGATTGTTATAGCAGAAAGAGCTTCATTCATTATTTCTTTTTTTGTTAATGTATGAGTCAATTTTAGCTCTCCTTTTTGATTTTATCTCCTTTTTGTAAGGAATATTAGTAATATGACCGCATTCAGTACATTTAATGTTAACTTCACTGTTAACTAGCCGGACTGTACAGTTGCAACCAGGATAAAGGAACTTATGACAGTTTTTACAATATCTTCTGTTCCATTTCTGAGGAATTTTAACATTATATTTAGTGGAAATCTTTAAAGCCAATTCAACATAACGATGGGATCTTTCAGGATGAACATGAAATTCCTCTTCCGCCTGTTTAAAAAGAATATCAATTCTTTCATTAGCAATATTCAATATCCATTTTGGTTTTTTTCCTCTAGTCAAATATACCCCTCTCATAATTGGCATATAAACTCTAATAAATAGAATTATAGAAGTTCTAAGAACAAATAAAAGATTTTAAAAAAAATAAAACATAATTCTAATAGATATTAACTACCATAATATACAAGAAGTATATTAAGAAACATTATGTTTTTACTATATAAAAAGTTTTACTATAAAACTAAAATATCATAAAAAGTTCCAATATTATTTATGTTATTATATAATAAAAAGGTTTTCTTTAAAAGTAGAATATTCATAAAAAAAGTTATAAAAAAAAATAGCTTAAATTTATAGATTTAAGTAAATGAGAAATCAATTAAAAAGTGAATTAATCAGAACCTTCCTCATCTTTTACAAACCAGCCTAAATAATCAACGACACCTACAGGATAAATACGTTCCCCATTAATAATCCTTACAATAATATCTAAAATCTCGTCAACTGACATATCAGTAACATCAATTTCATGGGCTTTACTTCCATGTCTTTCATAAGACTCAACAGAACAGACACCTAAACATTCTGCACCTAAATTCTCATGAATTTTAGATGGGGAATAATTCCTTTCCGCCAATCTCTCTTTTAGTTTATCGGGATGAACTCTTAAGATAATTACCTTATCAGGATTAGAGCAAAAGTGTGTTAGATGACCTTCAAATATTAACAACTTAGGCTTTTCACCTTCAGAAGATAGAAATTCCCTTTGAACCTCATCAAATTTAGAGTCTAATCCTTTCAAATCCACCACTTTATATGCCTTATCAGGATCATCACCTAAAATCAAATCATTATCAAATGCCAAATCATTAGCTTTAACAAGTTTTACATCATAATGATCCTCATTATTTAGCCTATTAAACAAAGCTTCTGAAACTGTAGTTTTACCTGTACAAGGAGTCCCACTTATAAAAATTGTATTAACCATATAATCACTATTTATAAAAAAATAAATCAATGAAAAGTTTTAAATAAATCTATTTTTTAAGAATAACCCTTAAAACATCCTCATCCTCAAGAACATGATCAGGACCTACCTTCTGACCTGGGAATTTTACAGAAGTTCCCCAAACCTTAGCATGTCTGAAATTACGTACAAATTCCCTGTGTAACTTACGGCAAGCCTCAATAACAGTAGTGCCTTTTTTAATAATCAAAGGATCATTCATGTCTGCATGTCTTCCTTGAGGTTTAAGATAAACTCTTATAAGGCCTAATTGATTGAAGATTGTTTCTCTAAGATAATCCATGTTCTGTTTCTTATCTGCGGAAATAGGAATAAAATCATCAGGCATGTTCGGATCTGCCCTTAGTTGATTCAAGTAGTTCTCATCTACTAAATCTGTTTTATTCATTAAAACAATCATAGGAACATAGGATTTATTAGCATCCAAAACATCAATAAACTGATCCACATCAATATCTTCCCTAAATAAAACGCTGGCATTATGGATACCATATTCATTTAATACGGATCTGATGGTAACCTCATCCAATTTTGATAATGGAATGGTTGAAGATACTTTAACTCCACCTCTTCCAGTCTTCTTAACCCTTACATCAGGTTTTGTCTGATTAGGCCTTACACCAATATCATGAAGTTCCTTTAAAATCACATTATAGTGTTGAGGATTCAAAACATCCAATACAACAATGATTAAATCTGCATCTCTAGCCACAGCTAAAATTTCTTTACCTCTACCTTTTCCACCAGATGCACCGGTAATAATTCCTGGAACGTCAAAAATTTGGATTTGCGCATTGTTATATTCCATGATTCCAGGAATAATATCCAATGTTGTAAATTGATAAGCTCCAACCTTACTTTCAGCATTAGTTAATTCATTAAGTAATGTTGATTTACCTACAGAAGGAAAACCTACAAGCACAGCAGTAGCATCCCCAGATTTTTTAACATAAAACCCTTGACCTTTGTTTCCGGAACTACTCCTTTTTTCTTGTTCTTCTTTGAGCCTTGCTATCTTAGCTTTTAATTTACCGATATGGTGAGAAGTAGCTTTATTATACTGAGTTTTATGGATTTCATCCTCAATATCCTTAATTTTCTGCTCTATATCATCACTCATAAATTCACCAGAATAAAAATAATTATAGTAAAATTTTTTAAATAAATAATCTTAATTTTTTAATGTTTTATAAAAATAATAATAATAATTTTTCTTTTAAGAAATATATAAAACTTAAGATTATTCAATAAATCAATTAGAAAAAATAATATTTTAAAAATAATTTAGAGATTATAAGATTAATAAAACTAACTAGAATACTGTTTTTAAATAGATAGAATATGGTTTTTTATTAATATTGAACAAATATTTTATTTTTCTAATAAAATTAAATGAAAAACATTCACACATTCTAAAAAATAGATTCTCATAAATAATAGACAATCAAACAAATAGTTTAAACCTTAGATTTAAAAAAACAGCCATAATAAATAAATAAATAGTTTAAACCTTAGATTTAAAAAAACAGCCATAATAAATAAATAAATAATCAAATAAATAGTTTAAACCTTAGATTTAAAAAAACACTTATAATTAACAGATAATCAAATAAATAGATCGGATATTTTTAGATTTAAAAAATACTGGTTTTAAAATAAGTAGTTACATAAAAAATAGCTTATCAGTTTAAAAAATAATAAAAAAAGAAAAAGTTAAGATTGAATCTTAACTAATTTAAACAAGTTTAAATTTTAGCCTGTTGTGTTGTTACCGGATGAGGAACCTGAACCTCCACCTGCAACAGTGTTATTAAAGTTAACTCTCCACAAGGACACACCATTTGCCATATGTACCTGTGTAAAGATATCCTGTCCATTACCACCTAAGAGATAGAGTCTAGTAAACATTGAATCTACCAGCTCATTACTCATCAATACGGCCATATAGGTATTATTAGATCCAAGTAAGTATAATGTGTAATTACCATCACTTGCATTACCAATAGTCTGGTTTTTAACAAGATAATTATCTTCAACAACTAAAATATTACTTGCTTTTAACGGATTGTAATCTGTACCATTTATCTCAGCAACAGAATTATTGTTTGCAAATCTAGTTTCCACATAAGCAGTGGTAGTATTATTTTGATTACCTCTGTTTACAACTACACTTACATTAATTCCATTTTCATCAAGCATGTCAATCTTACCGGAGTGACCAGGTAGGATAGTAGTTTGATTTTTAGCCGGATAATATTGATATTGTTCTGTTTCACTACCTTCGAATTTCCAACTACCGAAATAGGTCCACCAGCCTGCTTTTTGAAGCATATCTGAACTTGCAACAAATATTACTGGTCTAGGATTATCTGGGTGAGTGTAACTTAATACCTTATCTGCATCACTACTAGATACATGATATTGATTTGTTAAGGTATTCTTAGCATCAGATTTTTTCTGTGGCAAAATCTTATTTACAATCTCTACTGTAGTTCCATTATCTGAATGAGTATACTTTTCCAATACATTGTATACCGGTTCATAACCAGATGTACCAAGCATTCTGAAAATACCTGCAGATAGTTCTAGATTATCCGTAGTCATAGCTTCACCCATCCAGTATGCCCTACCGTCTGTACCCTGCATACCTCCATCAAACATGGTTTGTCTGTTGGCAGCAATTTCAAATAAATAACCGAAATCCCACCAAGATGCAATTACAGTGTTATTAGGTTCATTTTGTTGAATCCAATTCATTGAATCCCACATTTCATCATTTGTACCTGGTACAACACTGTTAGATGTTGCATAAGCACAGGTTACAGTTGGAGCAACAATAGCTAGGAATATACAGAAAATTGCTAAATATTTCTTGTAAGGTATATCCTTATAAACCAATGGTTTTTTAACATCGAATAAGATTACAGTCAATATTAAAAGTATAATTAATAGAGCAATACCAAATGTCCTATCAACTTGAGCCATAACCGGATAACTAGCAAGTAAAATTGCAATTACAATTGTTGCTGCAAGTTTTTTGTCATCAATCCTTTTGGACTTGATATAGTCAGCAGCATAACCTACAAAGATACCGGTAAGTAAACCAAATGGTAAGATTAATAAGGTAATAAACCTTGAACCTTGAGTTACAGCAGCACATGCAGAAATGGCCCAAACAAGGAATAAAGTTAAGTATAGCAATGTTTCCTTTCTTGATTGAATAAGTTCATCACGGGAACCGAACTCTCCAATTTCTTTAAGAGAGAATTCAAATCTTCTTTTCTCAGATCTTACAGATGCGGATTGTCTTAAGTTTTTAGGTAGTTTACCAGTAGCGGTTGTTTTATTAGAAGTTCTTCTAAGTTTTGCAAATCTAGTAATATAAGTGTATAATACAACTAAAGCTGCAATGAAACAGATAATTCCACCAACACCATTTACAACGGAACCAGTACTTGCTAAGAATAAACCAAGTACTCCGCCTGTAGATAAAGCAGGAACTTGAAGCTCTGCAACAGATACCATTACGTTAGGGAATCCTGTACTGGTAGAGGAAGCTTGTAATGCAAATCCACTAAGTACATTATTAACGATTCCAAGAACACCTGCACCATCAACTATCAATAAACCAATGACAAGTAATACTACAAGACCAATTACAGATAAGACTTCTTTCTGATGGAAGAAATCTTTTATCTTAGTACCAGTTGATGCCATATTTTCAGGATCCGTTAGGCTAAAGTATAAATTAGCAATTAGGTAAATCACAACAAATATTGCCAACATACCTAAGTAAAATACATAACCATCCCAACATTTAGCAAAGGCCATAATTGATAGCACTGCAAGAATTGCATAGATCAACTTATGAATCCTGTTATTGGACCGAATACATTCAATAAAGAACAGAACAATAAACAATGGAAATACAAATACAAACATATCTGTATCAAAGAACCCAGGGAATGTGTGTGCAAAGTAGTTTGGAGACAATGTTATAATTAAAGATGCCGCGATAGCACCATAATCATTTGTAACCCTCCTTACAATAATATAAGAAGGAATAATAGCCAAACAAGAGATAATAGCACCAGTCCAGAAAGCAACTGTTTTAACATCAAAATGTCCAAATATATTGGCCAGGTTATACATAAATGATGTAACAACTCCAATTCCTGGAGTATACGTAGTATTCATACCATTTGGAGAATACCTATGATTATCTACCTGAGTGTTATTCACCATAGTATCTCCATAGTAACCATGATCTATTAAATCCTGAGTCATCCTTAGGTTATAATATGAATCCATTTCACTGAAATAAGGAAGACCGAAAGAATCAACATACTCGGCTTTAACATCTGAAGGAACCCCGTTAATATCACCAGCAGGAACCCTAATAGCAAATACTATAGCCAGGAGTATAAGAATGATTACTACAGACTTAAGTATAGTCTTTGTCTTATTATTCATAAAATCCTCTGTCAAATTTTTAAATTGTAAAAAATCTCTTTAAATTTTTAATTATGTATACATTAATTAATTTAAATAGAGATTCAACGAAAAATTAAATCACCATTTAAATAAAGGATATTAAATCCACTTAAAAGAAAAAGAATTAAACAAATTTAATAATCCTAATTATAATATTTTAAAATATTATACATTCATAATATTTATTTTAATATTTTTAAATTTATTTATTTTAAAGTAGAAATAGGATTAAAAAAAGGATAATGGAAAAAATAAAAAAATAAAATATTATCTTAGATTAAACAACAAAAAATGATAAAAAAAAACACGATATGAAATAATAAACACAATGATAAAATTTAACTTAACAAAATTTAATTTAAAATGAATAAAACATATAAAATAGGATAATATCCAATTAAAATAGAAAACAAGAAATTAATGAATGATTCAAAAAAATAAAATTAAAGAGAAATGGTTAAAATTAGAAATCTATTTTGCATCAGATTCTATTTTCTGGTCTTTTTTAGAACTACTGCTTGAGGAGTTTGCTTTTTCCAATATGGAGTCTAGTTCATCTACAGAACATGTGAACCTACATTTTGGAAATCCTCTACAACCTACAAATTCCCCATATCTACCATTTCTCTTAACTAAATTATTTCCACATTCCGGGCAGGTACCAACAATCTCAAGAGTTTTAGGTTTTTTAACATTTTCCTTACCACAGTTAGGATCAAGACATGCGTGTTGACGAGGTTTACCAAAGGAAATCATAGGTAATCCGCATTTAGGACATTTACTCTTAAGAATATTGGCTCCTTTTGGAAGGGAGTAAATAGTTCTACAATCAGGATAGTTGGAACATCCCACAAAACTAGCTTTGGTTTTAGGAGAATATCTTTTAATCAAGTCCCCACCACATGCACATTTACCGACAATCTGACTCTTCATATATGCGTTGTAAAGTTTATTTCCAATATCCTTCTCATTTTTCTCAATGTCTGAGAGAATAGTTAAGACCTCTTCCTGGGCATCCTTTATAAGGGCATCTTTAGATAATTTATTATCTCTAATTTTATCTAAATCCCTTTCAAAATTACGGGTCAACTCCTCGGAGGTGATGTCTTTACAGTACTCCTCCAAAGTGTCGATTATGTTCTCGCCTAACTGATTAACCTCGATTTTTTTACCGGATATATACTTTCTATCATAAAGTTTAGCAATAATATCTGCTCTTGTAGCCTTAGTACCAAGCTCTCTTTTCTCAAGTTCCTTAATAAGGGAGGATTCGTTGTATCTTGCAGGAGGTTTAGTTTTTTTCTCCTCTGATTTAATATCTTTAACCTTAATCTTATCTCCCTTTTTAAGATCTGGAAATGTATCGTCCTCAATTTTTTTAAATGGATAATGGGCCAACCATCCGAGAACTGAGACCCGTTTTCTTTTAAATGAAAATTCCTCTTTTCCCACATTAAGATTAACTTTCATTGTTTCCAATTCAGAATCTGTTGAAAATACACTGATAAATCTATAGACAATTAAATTATAAACTTTTTGTTCATCCTTATCCAATTTTTCAGGTAAAACACCCGTCGGGTGGATCGCAGGGTGAGCTGCATCTGTTTTTTTACCTTCATGAGGTTTTAGATTCTTAGGAAGATCTATAATATGTTTTTTATATTCGGAGTTCTGTGATAATTGGATTAGAATGTTCTTATAATTTAATGATTCAGGTAATTTCTGAGATGAGGTACGTGGATAAGAAGTATATCCCCCAGTATATAAATTCTGAGCAATGACCTGAGTTTTCTTAGGAGAAAAACCAAATGCTGCATAGGACTCTGATTGTAAATCACCTAAATTAAATGGAACAGGTGGTTTTCTAATTTTTTTGTTAATCTTTACCTTTGAAACATCGGCATCGGAACCTTTACAATTTTTATAGATATTCTCGGCTCTCTTTTGATCAAAGATTTTACCTTCCACATGATCTGCAACAATATCATTTTCAAGAACTGCCTTGATTAACCAATAAGGTTTAGGAACAAATTTCTGAATTTCCTTTTCCCTTTTGACAAGAATTGAAAGTGTTGGAGTTTGAACACGACCTGCTGAAAGTTTTAAATATTTATATTTAGATTTTCTAACAGAAGTCATCAATGCCTTAGAGATATTAACACCAAAATAATAATCCAAAACATGCCTTGCTATACCACTTTCTACCTGAGGCATATCCAGTTCTATCCTATTTTCATATGCTTCAACAACATCCTTTTTAGTTAAGGTTGAGAATTTCATACGGGAAACTTTAGCCAAATCATTAACGCCACATGCATATTTTAATGCATTATACCCGATTAAGGTACCCTCAATATCATAATCACATGCATGGATAAAGCTATCCGCATCTTTTGCAAATTTCTTAATGGCATTGACATAATCCCTTGTAAATCTACTAGATTTATTAACTTCATATGCAGGAGCCCAATCTAAGTCAAAATAATACTTGTTTCGATTGTTTTTAGGAGTCAATGAGTACAAATGACCTACAGCAGACACTATAACAATATGTTTATCTTCCCTATCCATTTCCCAATAACTAACCTTTTTATTATATTTATGTTTCTTTGCCTTGGAAGATAAAGCCTGAGCTACTTTTTCCGCAGCTTTTGGCTTCTCACAAATAATTAATTCATTCATTTTATCACATTATCTAAAAATTTTCTCCCTCAATAGATATAAATAAAAATTAAAAATAATATCCGATAATATTAGTTACTAAAATTTTTCAGTTTCTAAATGAAATAAAAAAATTGAAATTTTAAAATATTATTATTCATAGTAAATTCAATTACATTATATAAATTTTTTCATTTTAAAAAAAAAATCAGTTTTAGAAAAATAATCTTCTATATATTATAATATATTATATTTACTAATTTTTTAAATTATAAAGGATTTTGTTAAACTTTTAAGACAACTGAAAATCAGCTGAAAAATATTTGTTTTAAATGATTAAAAATAAAAAAATTATTATGATAAAATTAAAAGACAATGAAACTTTAAACAATAAAAATAGATGAGATAAACCTTAAATCTTAAAATAAAATAAAAATAAGAAAGCCATCATAATAAGATTAAAAGATTACTGAAACTTTAAATAAGAAAAATAGATGGAATAATCCTTAGATTTATAAATTAAATAAAAATAGATAATAAAAAGATATAAAAAAAATGAATCAATGAAAAATCAACGAAAAAAGAAAGAAATAAACTAAATTTAGTTTATATCATATTTTTGTAAAAGTAAAAGTTCTTCGGTAGATAACTTTTTACCATGTTTAAATTTATCAAAAATATTTTCAGCTTTCTCTTTCTCTTCTAAGTTTCTCTTAGGAGCAGGTTGATTTTTGTTTGATTTTCGTCTTTTAGGTCTAGATGTACCTAATCTTTTATTAATGACGTGGATTTCACTTAAAACTGATTTGAATTCTTCATGTTTTGCAGAAGCAGATTTTCTTGCTTCAATGAAGTTTTTGTGTGCCTCATCAGCAGCAGCTCTGATTTCATCAGTTTTTCTGAAATAGTTTAACATTTGTTCATGTGCTTCTTGAGCTTTCTCGGAAAGTTCAACAACATTAGCATGATGTTCTTCAGATTGTTTTTTAAGTTCCTCAGCTTGTGCTTTTACCTTATCATCTTCATGAATATCCATTAATTGTTTACGGAGATCATTAGCATTTTTAACAAGTTGATTTTCTTTTTTAATATCTAAAACCCTAGTTTCAATGATACTATCAATTTTCTTGATTTCATTTTCGATTTTAACTTTGTCTTTTTTACCTGAAGACCATTCTAAGTTTCTAAGCTCTTTATTAGCAGCGTTACGTAATTTTTTCTCTGCCTCAACTTCTTTGTTGATTTTATTACGTTCGTCCCTATATTCGATAGCTTTGTTTAAGTTTTCTTTTAAAGAAGCATTTAATTCATCACGGATTTTACGTTGTTCTTTAGCAACTCTGTTGTAATGTTCTCTTTCATCAGCAATTTTGGAAATTTCTTCTTCTTTTTCAATTTTTTGCTGTTTGACTCCTTCAAGAGTGTCTGCAAGAACAAATTCTTCTTTTTTATCAGCATCAGCAGCTTTTTTAATTGGATCTAAGACCGCGGTTAAATTATCATCATCAACAACAACATCAGCGATTTCTTTAACAGCAGGTTTACCATTAAATGCAATACCTAAACCAGTGGATTCAATAATTGAGATATCATTAGCTCCGTCACCAATAGCTACACAATCAGCTAATTCAATATCTTTATCTTCAATATATTTATTTAATACCTGAAGTTTAGTACCAGAAACTAAGTCTCCAGTCACCTCACCAGTTAATTTTCCATCTTCTTCAGTCAATGAATTAACAAAAATTTCATCAATACCTAATTTGTCTTTTAATGGGTCTGCAATAATATCAAAACTACCACTAATAATAATTACATCATAGCCAGCATCTTTTAAAGTTTTAACAGTCTCTTCAGCACCATCGGTAAGAGGAATATTATTTCTTAATTCAACAATATCATCGACTGAAACTCCTTCAAGAAGTTTAGCTCTTTCTTTAATAGAGGTTTCAAAGTCGAGTTCGCCTTTCATTGCTTTATCTGTAATTTCAGCAATTTCATCTTTAACATTTGCAATTTTTCCTATCTCGTCTATTGCCTCTCCATTCATTATAACATTATCTAAATCAAATACTATAAGTTTAATCAAACATATCACCAAATTATATTAAGTCTAACTCTTTTAGTCTGTCGTAAGCTCTTTCTACACCAAGCTTAGCATCACTACGAGTTTTTGCTCCAGTACAAACAACCTTACCAGAACCAAATAATAATAAAACTACTTTAGGATCAGTTAGACGATATACTAAACCAGGGAATTGTTCCGGTTCATATTCGGTATTCTCTAATTCTAAAGCAACAGCTTCTAAATTTAACGGAAGTTCTAAATTAGCAGAAGCTACAATATTTTGAATTTTAATTTCGAATTCATGAGGGATTTCAGTATCGATTTCTCTCATAAGATCCACGGTTTTTCTAATAGCTAACTTTGAGTCATCTATAGATTTAGCACCAGTACATACTAATTTACCTGAGCTAAAAATCAAAGCAGCAGTTTTTGGATCTTTTAATTTAAAAACAAGACCAGGGAATTGCTCACGGTTAAAGTCGACACCAGGTAAATTTTTAGCAACATCAGTAAGTACTATATCTTTACCAATACTAGCAGAAGACACAATGTTTTCTATTTTTATATCAACATCGGTCATTATATACCTCCAAATCATATTTTTGAAAAAAAGTAAGTAAACATTTTATATATAATTTGAAAAATAAGCACATCAAATATTTAAACTAAAATTTTTACTGTATATAAATTTATATTTAAATAGTATATAAACCTTATTTAAAAATAAATTTTTTATGTGAAAATAGACAAAATAGAAAATAATAAAAAATGATTAAAAATTTTATAAAAAATAATAAAATAAAGGATAGTTGTTATAAATGATAGAAGTTGAAGCAAAAGCCAAAATCAATAGTTTTAATGAAGTTCGAACAAAAATACTCGAATTAAAGGCAGAAAAGATAAAAACTGAACATCAAGAGGACATATATTTTAACAGTCCTATCTGTGATTTTGCTAAAACTGATGAAGCATTAAGAATAAGAAAAACTAAAACCGATAAAGAAAGTAATCTATTTATAACCTATAAAGGACCCAAAATAGATAAAAAAAGTAAAACTAGAGAGGAAATTGAAATGGGTATTGAGGATGAAAACAAATGTAGAAAAATATTTGAACATCTAGGTTTTGCTGCTGTCCGTGAAGTTGTAAAAGATAGGGAAATTTACAGATATAAAAATTATGAGATAAGTCTTGATGATGTAAAGGGTCTAGATCCCTATATGGAAATTGAGGCACTCGTTGAAGATGGTACCGATTATAGCAAAGCTCAGGAAGGTTTGTTTAAAGTATTTGAAAAATTAGGTATTACTGACGGATTTGAAAGGACCTCATATCTTGGCCTATTAGAAAATATTGATGAAAATTAATAGATTTTTTACTTTAATCATCTTCCATAGAAGATAATGAAAAAATAGAAAGTTTCCATTTGAATTTCTACAAAATCCTATTCTATTATACTAGAGAATACTAATGAAAACTAAAAATTATTTTTTTTAAATTTCTATAATATTAAAATCTTAAAAAAAAGACGACTTAATAAATAGATTATAAAATATCAGATATTAAATATTAAATATTAAATACCCATATTAATATTAGAAATTAAAAATCATATGGAAAAAATGATAAAAGATAAAAACAATTAGGCATCTTTTTTTATTGAAAAGGAAAGTTTATATTTCATCATAATTGTTTTAGAACCTTCCAAACTCTTTTTTAAAAAAATATATTTAAAAATTTAAATTGATTAATATTTAAATATACAGACTTACAAATTAAATAACATAAATTTTTAATTTAAATTTGTAATTATTACTAATTTTACAAATAATAAAATAATTATTGATTTAATAAAAAAAATACATATCAAGTTTAATTAATAACAATCATAATATAATAGGAGTGATATTTTTGCAATACTATGTTAGTCCTTACAATAAAGAGGTCAAATACACATTTCCTAAAGATATAACCGTATATGACACTACTTTAAGAGACGGAGAACAAACTCCCGGTGTAGCTTTCTCCAAAGATGAAAAAATAGAAATTGCTAAAAAATTAGATGAACTTAAAGTACCACAGATAGAAGCAGGATTCCCAAGGGTATCCTCAACAGAACAGGATACTGTTAAAACAATAGCCAATGAAGGATTAGATGCACAGGTCATATGTTTAGCTAGAACAAAATTGGAGGATATCGATGCGGCATTAGATGCTGATGTTGACGGGGTAATTACTTTTATGGGAGCTTCCGATTTACACCTTGAACATAAATTACACTTTACAAGGGAACAGGCATTGAATATCTGTATGAAATCTATTGAATATGCTAAAGACCATGGACTATTCGTTGCTTTCTCTGCAGAAGATGCAACAAGGGCAGATTTAGATTTCCTAAAAAGAATGTATAAAAAAGCTGAGGGATACGGTGTTGATAGGGTACATGTAGCAGATACCGTTGGTGCTGCAAATCCTCAAGGAATTACTTACCTTGTATCAGAACTTAAAAAAGAGATTAACACAGATATTGCTATGCATTGCCATAATGATTTTGGACTTGCTGTTGCAAATTCAATTGCAGGACTTCAAGCAGGTGCCAGTGCAGTTTCAGTAACCATCAATGGTATTGGTGAAAGGGCGGGAAATGCTTCACTTGAAGAATTGGTAATGGCCCTTAAATTATTATATGGAAAGGATTTAGGATTTAAAACCAAAAAAATTAAAGAAATCTCAGAACTTGTATCCAAAGCTACAGGCCTACCAGTTCCTTATAACAAGCCAATAGTAGGTAAAAACATATTTAGACATGAATCAGGAATTCATGTAGATGCGGTTATTGAGGAGCCATTAACCTATGAGCCTTATGTACCGGAACTCGTAGGTCAAAAAAGACAATTGGTTTTAGGTAAACATTCAGGTTGTAGAGCAGTTAAAGCAAAACTTGACGCATGTGGTTATAAAGTAACCAATGACCAACTTTGTGAAATTGTAAAACAAGTTAAACAAACAAGAGAGAAAGGTACCTACATCAATGATGATGTCTTTAAGGAAATCGTCAAAAATGTAAACCTTGCTGATTTATAAATCCCCTCTTAATTTTTTTATTATTTTTAATCATTTAACAAATAGCTAATTTTTATATAGTTTTTAATGTCTAAAGGGAAATCCCTCTTTATAGAATTAAAAAAATTTTAAATTCGACTTTAATAGAATCATTAATTAATCGTTGATTTAATAATTTAACCTTTTTTTACAATAGATCTAAAGATTATAAGTTTAAAAGAAAAAATAAAACAACATGATCTTTAATATCTAAAACGATTAATCCCATTCTACAATACACCTAAAAAAAAATCTGATTTTAAATTTAGATTAAATATTAAAAGGGTTTTTAAACTAAAGGGAATTTCATCTAGAAAAAATTTTTTAATAAGGATACAATTAAAATAAAAAACTATTTTAATATTTTATAAAGATATTATATAGTAGATTAAAATACAATTTTAAAGTGTAAAAATGAATATTACAGAAAAGATTTTATCAGAAAAAGTAGGTTATGAAGTTAATCCTGGTGAAATTATCGAGGCAAATGTCGACCTTGTAATGTCACATGACGGTACATCACCACCTGCCATTAAAACATTTGAAAAAATAGCAGATAAGGTATGGGATCCTGAGAAGATAGCGATAGTGTTTGATCATAACATACCTGCAAATACAATTGGATCTGCAGAATTCCAGAAAGTTGCAAGAAACTTTATTAAGAAACAGGGCATTACCCACCATTACATTAATGGTGAAGGTATTTGCCACCAAGTACTTCCGGAAAAGGGTTTAGTAGAACCTGGAAAAATCATAGTTGGTGCGGATTCACATACATGCACTTATGGTGCATTTGGAGCATTTTCCACAGGAATGGGTGCAACGGATATTGCTATGGTTTATGCAACTGGTAAAACATGGTTCAAGGTTCCGGAGGCTATAAAAATCCAAGTTGAAGGTGAACTAGGTAATTTAACCTCCAAGGATATTATTCTAAACATAATTGGAAAGGTTGGAATTGCAGGAGCCACCTATCAAAGTGCGGAGTTCTGTGGTAAGACCATTGATAACCTTGATGTGGCAAGTAGAATGACCATGACAAACATGGCCATTGAAATGGGTGCTAAAAATGGCATAATGGAACCTAATGATGCTACTATAGATTATGTATGTAGAAGAACCGGAAAAAGTAGAAATCAGTTAAATATCAAAAAATCCGATAAGGACTCAGTTTATAGTAAAGAATATTATTTTGATATAAACAATATGGAAGAACAAATCGCATGTCCCAATGATGTGGACAATGTAAAACCGATTAGCAAGGTTGAGGGAACATCTATCGACCAGGGAGTAATTGGTTCTTGTACCAATGGAAGACTAATTGATTTGAAAAATGCCGCAGAAGTTCTTGATGGGAAAAAGATCCATGAGGATGTCAGATTAATAGTTCTTCCGGCATCACGTGAAATATATCTTCAAGCATTAGATAAGGGATATATAAAAACCTTCATGGAATCCGGTGCAATAGTATGTAATCCGGGATGCGGACCATGTTTAGGAGCACATATGGGTGTTTTATCTGAGGGTGAAACAGCCATATCAACTACAAACAGAAACTTCAAAGGTAGAATGGGAGATCCTAAATCATCAGTTTATCTTGCAAATTCAAAAGTAGTTGCAGCCTCTGCAATAAAAGGATTTATTGCAAGACCAGAAAATTAACTTTTTTTACTTATTTTTTATATTTTTTTAAAGAGAACTATTTTTAAAGGGACATTATGATTAAAGAAGAGAACAATATCAATAAATGTTTAATTGATAGAATAAACTACCTGGAAAACAAGAATAACATAAAGCTATCCAACACACAGAAGATACTTCTTACAACCGACGGATCAATTACTGCAATCTTAGACGTATTATATAATAAAATTACTTTAAAAACCATTAACCAGCATGTTGAAAAGGCAAATAAAGAAGTTTCAAATCACTTCAATATTGACGAAAGTGAAGAGGTAAACAACAGAACCATAATAATGCATAAAGACGATAAACCATTAATATTTGCAAAAAGTTATATTCCTTTATCCAGAATAAATAAAGAAATTAAAGATTCATTAATGACAGAAGACATTCCAATTGGAAGGATCTTAAAGAATTATAAACTTGAGACAAGAAGAGAAATTGGAGACATTGAAGTAATAAAATCAGAGCCAGAACTTGAAGAAATATATAAGACAGATGATGATTTCCTATCAAGAAACTATGATATTATACACAATAATGAGAAAATCATGTGGATTCAGGAAATGTTTCCGATAAGTTATTTTAGAGAATATCTAGATTAAACAAAAACAATACATAAAATAAATTAAAAAAAAAAATAAAAGAATATGAAAAAAATCAATCAATTCAAATCAACAGATAAATTTAAAAAAACAGCTGATTTAAAGAATAAAACGATGAAGGTGAAATAATGGGAGTGAAGTTTAAAGATATTGCTTCTCCAGAAAAAATTAATTTAAAAGATTTAGAAGGAAGAACAATAGCTATTGATGCTTTTAATACAATTTATCAATTTTTATCAGGGATTCGTCAAAGGGATGGAACGCCTCTTAAAGATGCTAATGGTAATGTGACTTCCCATTTAAGTGGTCTTTTATATAGAACATCATCCATTGTCGAGCGTGGGATAAAACCTATTTATGTTTTTGATGGAAAACCTTCAGAATATAAATCTGATACAATAGCTAAACGTAAAGAGGCTAAAATAAAATCAAAAGAAGAATGGGAGAAAGCCATTAAAGAAGGCAATGAGGAATTAGCACGTAAATATGCAATGCGTACAACACATATTACACCATATGTAGTTGAAAGTTCCAAATATTTGCTTGATTTAATGGGAATACCTTATGTTCAGGCACTTGGTGAAGGTGAGGCACAGGCATCCTATATGGTTCAGAAAAAAGATGCATGGGCCGTTGCATCACAGGATTATGATTGCTTGTTATTTGGTTCTCCAAGAATTATAAGAAATCTTACCTTAAGTGGAGGACTTTCAAATCTTGAATATATGGAATTAAACAAGGTTCTATCAAATCTTGATTTTTCAAGGGAACAACTAATCGATCTTGCACTTCTTGTAGGTACCGACTTTAATGATGGAGTCCATGGTATTGGCGTTAAAAGAGGCATGAAACTATTAAATGATAATAATCTGGAAAATGTTCTAGAAGACTTAGATACAGAGCCTAAGATAGACATAGATATTTTAAGAAATATTTTCCTAAACCCTAGAGTAAACGAGGACTATACCATTAAGTTTAAAGAACCGGACCGTGAGGGCATTGTGGAATTCTTATGTGGAGAACATGGTTTTTCAAAGGACAGGGTTTTAAATAGTGCAAGTAAAATCAAGAACCTTAACAGTTCACAGAAAAGTTTAGAAGATTTTTTCTAAATTTAAATTATTTTCCTTATAAAACTTAAAAAACCAACTTTTTTTATTATAAATTATAAAGTAAAACCCTATTAATCTAAAAAAAAACTAACTTCTCCTACAAATTATAAAGTAAAACCCCATTAATCTAAAAAAACTAACTTCTCCTACAAATTATAAAGTAAAACTCCTCTAATTTAAAAAAAAATTAACTCTCATCCAAATTAAATTAATTTTCTTTTTCTAACAATAAAAAAAATAGCTTTCATATAACTAAAAACCAATTTCTGTTTAAATCTAAATTTAATATTCCCATAAAATTAAAAAACACACCATATGAATTAAAAAAATAGCTTTCATATAAGTTAAAAATTAATTCCACCTATTTAAAAATAAATAAAAAAAGATTATAAAACAGCATCCCCAGTTTCATCTGTTCTTAATCTGATGGATTGGGTTATAGGACATATGAATATTTTACCATCACCATAACGTCCGGTAGAATTGATTTTCATAATTACCTCAACTATTAGATTTACATCCTCGTCAGGAACCACAATTGAAATCAATTTTTTAGGAATAACCGCAAAATCATCGGTTTTTAATTTATTGTTTTGAATTTTTCTACCCCTTCCTAAAACCGGAACGACAGTCATTCCTGGAAAACCTAAAAGAGTTAAGACTTCCTTAGTTCTTTCATATTTTTTATCTCTAATAAAAGCCATGATTTCTTTCATTATAAAAACCTCTTTTATAATCCTTGACTTCTTGTTCTAATTGTATAAGCCTCTAAAACAGGACTAACAAATATTTTACCATCACCAGGATTACCGGTAAAAGCTTCCTCAGAGATTAAATCAACTACAAAATCCACATCCTCATCTTCAACTACCAATATTAAAAGTTTTTTAGGTAACTGATCAAAGTGTTCATCACCTTTGTTTAATCCTTTCTGAATTCCACGACCTTCTGCATCCATTACTGTAACTGAATGGAATTGTTCATCATCCAATGCAATAATTACATCATCAACCTTCTCAGGTCTAATAATTGCTCTTATCATCTGCATTTACATCACTTAATCTGCTTTTTAATAACTAATAAATATAACTTCTATTTTAATGAATAGTCGGAATATAACTTCCGGTATAATTTTTGTATTTATAATATATATAGATTACAGTTTATTAAAATAGTATTGATTTAAACACGATAAACTTTTAAATCCATAAAAGAAACAGATACCGGAATCTTTAAAAAATCCATTAAAATGTTTTATTTAATCAAAAATGAGCTTTTAAAATTGAAAACACTTAAGATATGAAATCAGAACCAGATATCTTTTTTTAGAATTTTTTAAAAATTTTAAGCAATTATGAAATAAAAAAAAGTTTATTAGATATCTAAAATGGAGGGAAGAATTCTCCAAAAATCTTTTTAACATATTCCCTTGCAAGATCAACCTGGGTGGGATAATATTTTGATATTCTTTCCGTAAAATCCTTACGGGATACAGACTGTGTAATAAGATACAATAGATCCATATATCTGTCAACAGCTTTATCTGGATTGAATCCATAATTTTCAATCGCATTGTCCAATTTTTTCTCATCATGTAGGCAAGGAATCTCCAATGTTTTGCATATGGTTTCTTTAGTGAAATACTTAATTCTAATTAATGGGGAAACAGAACTAACTAAAACATATTCCCCACAATCAATTAAGGGAGGAACACCTTGAGATTCAAATCTGGACATACTTGTAAGATTTTTAAAATGCTCTATATTATAACAGTGAAGCTCCGTATAAAAGTCCGGTTTATACTTGTTAATCAAGCTTATAACCTTTTGACCCATTTCAGATTCATAGTATCTTTTATCTACTGTTGAAATATAGGGTGAGGAATCAAAGTTATAGATATAAATCTGACCACTGGCAAAATCTTCACGTTTAAGACGGTTAATCATCTTAATAGCAGTTTTACCTTCATTACCATGAACTCCTCCAAGAAATAGCTTAGTAGGTCCATCACCATTATCAATATGTTTAAAATATCCCATAATAATCAAAGAAATAATTGTTAAAATAAAATAGCAGAACTTTCTATAATATCACTCTAACTTTAATACCTTTTCAAATTAAGATACTAATTCTAGAGAGATTAAATTCAATAGAATAAAGAAAAAATAAAAAAAATAATAAAAGATTAAAAAACAGGATTATGTTCCTTCATGCCAGTCAGATAAATATTCGATTTGACGGTCTGTGAAAGAATCTATTTCAATTCCCATAGCTTTTAGTTTTAATCTTGCGACAGTCTCATCAATTGAATCCGGTGCTTTCATAACACCAATATCCATCTTACCGTCATGATCTAAAATATATTTGGCAGATAAAGCCTGAACTGCAAAGCTCATATCCATAATCTCTGCAGGGTGTCCTTGGCCTCTTGCAGCTGCAAGATTTACAAGTCTTCCATCAGCTAAAAGATAGATTTTTCTTCCATCCTTCATTGTAAACATTTCAATACTTTCCCTTACAGTCTTTACAGATTCTGCTTGAGCTTCCAAATCATCCCTATTAATTTCAACATTAAAGTGACCGGAATTACAAAGCATACATCCGTCCTTCATATATTTAAAATCATCACCGGATATGATGTTAATATTACCGGTGACAGTAATGATAATATCGGAGATTTTAACAGCTTCCCTAATAGGCATTACCCTGTAACCATCCATTCTAGCCTCTAAAGCTCTAATTGGATCTACTTCAGTTACAATAACATTTGCACCTAAACCTCTTGCCCTACTTGCAACACCACGGCCACACCATCCATATCCACAGACGGTGAAGTTCTTACCTGCAATTAACATGTTGGTTGTACCCATAATAGCATCCAATGAGGATTGTCCTGTACCATATCTATTGTCAAATAGATATTTGGTATAAGCATCATTTACCGCTACAACAGGGAACTTTAATGCATTATCATCAGCCATTGCTTTTAATCTATGTACACCAGTAGTGGTTTCTTCACAAGCACCTTTAATATGGGATAAAAGTTCCTGTCTATTACTATGTAGGTACATAATCATATCCGCACCATCATCAATTATAATATCAGGTTTATGATCTAGAACATTATTAATAGCTTCATAATATTCCTCATCACTTTGACCTCTCCAACCATAGATGTTTAAACCTAATGCCGCTGCACCAGCTGCAGCATCATCATGAGTAGATAGAGGATTACAACCAGTCATAGCTACTTCAGCTCCACCTGCTTGTAATGTTAAACCTAAATTAACTGTTTTAGGTTCCAAATGTAAACATGAACCTATAGTAATTCCCTCAAAAGGTTTTTCTTCTTCAAATACCTTTTTAATATGTTCAAGAACAGGCATATGTTTTTGAACCCATTCAATTTTCATTATTCCATCATCTGCAAGAGACATATCCTTTACATTACTCATATATATCACAAATAATCGTTTTTAAAAAAGAAATCATTTAAAGATCAGATTATATTAAAGTATTCCATTTCAATATAACTAATAAAAAAATAATTTTCAAATGAAAATCTATACAATATTATTTTTAACTTTTAATAATATTAAATATTATTGTATAAAAACAATATAAAGACAACAATCATATTAACCGAATAAATAATGATTATCATATAAACCATAAACAACTGTTAGATTCCAATTAAAACCAAAAGTTTTAGATTTAAATAATCCTAGATAAAAAAACAAAATGTTTTAAAAAATGTTTGCCCAAATAGAAACATGTTGGAATTACATGATTAAATGAATTTAAAAATTAATAAACTGAAAAATTTTATAAAAAAATATACCATATACCACAAAGTATATATATTATTAAAAACTTAAATTAAATAGTATTATACATAGTATAATGCCGGGGTGGCTCAGCTGGTTAGAGCGCACGGCT
Source organism: Methanobrevibacter boviskoreani JH1 (assembly GCF_000320505.1). NCBI lineage: Archaea > Methanobacteriati > Methanobacteriota > Methanobacteria > Methanobacteriales > Methanobacteriaceae > Methanobrevibacter > Methanobrevibacter boviskoreani. Next base: position 14,812 of record NZ_BAGX02000023.1, on the reverse strand, counting down.
CATAGGGTTTTTTAGCTATGCTCTGACTGAATTCCTGGGATACCGTGAGGCCGCGGGTTCGAATCCCGCCCCCGGCATATAAATTATCCCAGGAAAAACCATTAAACTATTTTTACAGATTTTTATTGATTTTATAAATTACATATTTTACTTGAATATCTATTTTAATCTAAAAATTTCATTAGACTAATGATAATTTAGAAAGATTTTTTTAAAGAAAAGTAATAATAATTAATATATATTATTTTTAAAAGAATTTTTTAAGTTTCAGGTGCTTCAATGGAATATAGGAAATTGGGAAAAACTAATGAAAAAGTATCAATTTTAGGGTTAGGAACTATGAGACTTCCAACCTTAGATAACTCCAATAGTAAAATAGATAAGGAAAAAGCAAGTGAACTTTTAAGTTATGGTATAGATAAGGGAATAAACCTTATTGATACCGGATACTCTTTTCACTCAAAAGAGGTTCATGGCGGTCCAGGTACAAGTGAACCATTTGTTGGAGAGTTCCTTGAAAACGGTTACAGGGACAAGGTTTATCTTCAAACCAAATGTCCATCATGGCTTATCCATTCTAGAGAGGACTTGGATAATATTTTAGATGAACAACTTAAAAGATTGAAAACGGATCATATTGACAATTACCTATTACATTCTGTAAACAATGAAAACTGGGAAAACTACAAGAATGCAAATGTCACCGAGTTTTTAGATGATGCATTAAATGACGGAAGAGTAAAGCATGTTGGTTTTTCAACACATGGAACCTTTGAAACACTACTTATCTTAACTACCGACTATGACAAGTGGGAAATAGGCTTAACCCAAATGAATTATCTCGATGAAACATATCAGACAGGTATTGAAGGACTTGACTTTTTATCAATGATGGATATTGGAACCGAAATCATGGAGCCATTACGTGGAGGACGTCTAGTTGAAAACATTCCGGAAAACATCATGAAATTATGGGACAGTGCCGAGGAGAAGAGAACACCTGTTGAATGGGCATTCCAATATCTTTGGGATATGGAAAATGTTAATTGTGTATTGAGTGGTATGAACTCATTAGAACATCTTAAAACAAATATTGAAATCGCATCACGTTCTAAGCCCAACATGATTTCTGAAAATGATAAAAAATTAATTAAGGATGTTGCAAGCCTATATAAAACCCAAAAAGGTAATGACTGTAATTCCTGTGGATACTGCCTACCCTGTCCAAATGGTGTGAATATTCCCCATTGCTTTAGGGAATACAATATTGGAAAAATCCTAAACAACCCTAAAGCATCCGCCATGCAGTATTTCACATATTTTGAGGATAGCGCTCTTGCACATAACTGTACCCATTGTGGAGATTGCAATACACTATGCCCTCAGGGAATAAATATTGCAAAAGAAATGAAGAATGTTGAAAGATTCTTTGGAGATTCATTCCATCACTTCTAGATAATATTTCATGAAGGCATCAAAAAAAGATATCCTAGAATATTTCTAAAATTAAAAAAGGATTTGTAAAATTATATAAATATTAAATATATAAATAAATATAGATAGAATATAACAATTGTAATATTATAAAATTTATAAAGCAATAAAAGATAATGGAAAATGTGATAGAAGATGCCAACAAGATACAAAGGAATGGGATACTGGGACATTGTTACAAGACAGATGAGCATTGTATCAAGAAGTCAACAAACAAGATTTAAAGAAGCGACAATAGGAGTAATTGGATGTGGTGGAATCGGGGGATCTGTTATCCAGATGCTTGCTAGAATGGGTGTTGGAAAAATCCTTGCCATAGATAAGGATTATTTCGACATGTCCAATCTAAACAGACAACTATTAAGTAGCCTTGATGTTCTAAGACAGGATAAGGCAAAGGTTGCAGAAGAAAAGATAAGGTTGATCAACCCATATATTGAGGTAGAGCCAGTTGTTTGTGAGATTAATGAAGACAACGTGGAAGGCATATTGGAAGATGCTGACATTATCATAGATGCACTGGACAATCTTAAAACACGGATAATCATTAGCAGATATGCTAAAAAAAGTGGTAAGACATTTATACATGGTGCAATCCATGGAACATTAGGTCAGGTAAGTGTATTTAAACCAGATAGTCCAAAAACATATGAGGAGCTATTTAACTTACCTTCCGAAGGAAAAGAATTGGATGATGATGTACTTAAAGAATTGGATAAACTGACACATGGCGTTCCACCAGTAATTGGACCTACACCAAATATAGTAGGAAGTTTAGAAGCATTTGAGGCATTTAAAATAATTGCAGGCATTGGAAAGGTGACATATGCTCCGGAAATATTAACCTTTGATCTATTAGATTTAAGCTCTTTTGAATTAATAGAGCTTTAGATAATCACAAATCAATAGATTAAACACATAAAATCAACATTAACATTAAATCAAATTATTTAATCCCTATTTTTTTTAAAATTTATTTTTTTTACGACAATGACTCATTTTTTTAAATTCAATTAAATTATTATACCAGTCAACAATCCATAAATCATTTCCAAAATAACCGGCCTATTATGGAAAAGGATGTTCCGGAAAATTTATAGAAAAATAAAAAAAATTCAAAAAATAAGTAAAAATCAAAAATAAAGTAAAAATATTTAAAATAATATTTAAAAAATAAGACAAACACCGAAAATATTTTAAAAAAAATAAACATACTCATTTTTGGAAAAATAAGAAAGTTTATATATTAAAAAATTTAAACTTATCTAAGTAGGAAGTTACTTTCCGGCGAATAATAATAATCAAAAAATGTTTATAAAATTTTAAAAATAAACCACCAATATTTCATATAAATTGAGTATGATTTATTTTAAAATTTTTAATGAATACAGTTTATTTTTATTATTTTATCATTAAAAGGATGAATAAAAATGACAAAAGAAGTAGACACAATAATGGAACAAATGGAGAAAGATGAAATTGTTTTCGTTAGATTACAATTTGTAGATATCAATGGTAAACCACAAAACGTTTCATTACCTCCAAGTACAGATATGGAAGACTTATTTACAAACGGTACATTATTTGATGGATCATCTATTGACGGATTCGTTGAAATCAATGAAAGTGATCTTATCTTAAAACCAGATATAAGTACCTATTCCAGATTACCATGGAGACCAGATGATTCAGCAGTATGCAGATTTATTTGTGATATTTACAACACCGATGGAAAACCATTTGCTGGAGATCCAAGAAGCCAACTTAAAAAACAATTAGGAGAAATTGGTAAAAAAGGATTAAAATATAATATTGGACCAGAACCAGAATTCTTTATTGTTAATATGAACGAAAACGGTAATCCATTACCTTATGATAATGCAACTTACTTCGATATGGAACCTACAGACAAAGGTCCTGATTTCAGAAGAGAAATTACCTTTAACTTACAAAAATTAGGATTTGAAGTAGAAGCAAGTCACCACGAAGTAGGTCCAGGTCAAAACGAAATTGCATTTAAATTTGATGATGCACTTAAAACTGCAGATGCAGTAGTCACTTTCAAAACCGCAATTAAAGCTATTGTCGCTAATATGGCAGCATTTGATGAAATGGATTACAGAGTAACATTTATGCCTAAACCATTCTTCGGTGAAAACGGTAGTGGAATGCACTGTCACCAAAGTTTATTCAAAGACGGCGAAAACTTATTCTCCGATGATAACACTGAAACAGGTTTATCACAAGAAGCACTTTACTTCATTGGTGGTTTATTAGAACACGCACCAGCACTTACCGCTGTAACCAACCCAATTGTAAACTCTTACAAACGTTTAGTACCAGGTTATGAAGCACCTGTATACAGAGCATATGGTCTTAAAAACAGGTCCGCACTTGTTAGAGTTCCTGCAGCACGTGGAAAAGCTACACGTATTGAATACAGAGCACCTGATCCAGCATGTAACCCATACTTAGCATTCTCTGCAATGTTAGCAGCAGGTATGGACGGTATTAACAATAAGATTGACCCAGGTGACCCTACTGAAGTTAATATCTACAAACTAACTCCAGAGGAACGTGAAGAAAGTGGTATTAAAGTATTACCTGCAAGTTTATGGGAAGCTTACCATTCACTTGAAGAAGACCCTATTATTATGAATTCCTTAGGTGATCACATATCCCAAAAATTCCTTGAAAGCAAATACTCTGAATGGGATGATTACAGAGTACAAGTCTTTGGATATGAACATAACAGATACTTAGACGTATAAGTTTCTTAAAATTCATATTTTTTAATTTTTTTAAACCAGTACCTATAATTTTTTTATTTTATTTTTGGGCTTTTTTTAATCTAATTTCTAATTATAAGGAAGTAAACTTGATGAGAATATAAAATAACATTTTAGATAAGGGAGTCATATGTCTGAATCAGAAAATAGGATGATAGAAATCCTAAGAATCCTAGACCAACAAGAAAAACCAACAGGTTCAAAAGTCATCGCTAATGAATTGAATAACAGAGGATTTAATTTAGGTGAACGTGCCGTACGTTACCACATGAAAATTCTTGATGAAAAGGGTTATACGAAGAAAATTGGTTATTCTGGTAGAGAAATTACAGACCTAGGCAGGTCACGTATTGAAAAAGGACTCGTCTATGATGAAATAGATTTTACCTATTCAAAATTCGAGAATTATATTTATCAAACTACTTTTAATCCATATACAAAAACTGGAAATGTTATTGTTAATAAATCAAATGTTCTAGATAAGGAAGCACTTGATATTATTAAAAAAGCATTTGAAACTGGAATTGCAGTCAGTCCTAGAATCCAGATTAACAAAGAAAAGATCGGCGGTGTGGAAGGATATACCGTTGAGAGTATTTGTGGAACAACAATAGATGGAGTATTTCTTAAAAATGGAATAGCTACACAGCCACAATATGGTGGAATCATTGAGGTTAAAAATTACGAACCTCGAAGATTTAAGGAATTAATTTCCTATAAAAAAACATCCATTACCCCCCTTGATGCGTTTATAGCAAAGAACATGACATCTGTATTAAATGTTATCGATAATGGTAATGGAACAATACCTGCAAACTTTAGAATAATTCCAGGTAAAGTAGGAAATAGAGCAAAAAAACTTATTGAAAAACTTAATCAGGCAAATATTAATGGAATTATTGCAATAGGTAAGAAAGGAGAAAATATTCTTGGTGTACCAGTTCCTGAGGACTTTATAGGAATAGTCATAGCGGGAGGAATAACGCCATTCTGTGTTGCGAAGGAATTGGATTACGATGTAAACATCAAGTTAGGTGAGGAATTAGAGGATTATACTAATTTGAAACCTGTTACTAAAAAAGCCAATTCAATATTAAGAAGTGTAAACCCCCATAAACAATATAACAAAATACCGTTCTTCCTATCAAAATCATGGAATCTTATTGAGGAAGTGGATTATGATATGGAAACCGGCGAGGGAAATATCATTGCAGACATATCCTATGTAAATAAAGAAGATCTAGATGATTCTCTAAAGGTCATTAAAAATACTTACAAAGATTGTCCGGAATATATTACACCATATTATAAAATTGTTGAAGATAACAAAAACCATGATAGAGTAGGAATTGCAACCGTATGCAGTTTATCTATCGATGGGATATTAATTAAAAACGGCATTATGTGTAAGCCTAAATATGGTGGATTACTGGAGGTTAACGATAAATCATCATTTATTGAACTAATATCATATAATGGTTCTTCAATAGATCCCCATAAGATATTCATACTTAAAGATTTAACTGCTATCAATAAAGATGAAACAGGTGCTAGAAGACTTCTTGCATCAATTAAAGAAATTCCAAACATTGCACAATACCAAAGTAATGAGATATTAAAGGAACTATCTAAAAAAGACTTATCAGTTTTAAAAATAGGCAAACCTAGAGAAATGGTCTATAATGCACAGGTAAACAACTACAAATTTGGTGTTGTTGCAGGTAGTGGATTAAATACTATAGCGGCCATTAGAGAAAAAGGCATAGATATCGATATAAAAGCAATGGAAACATCAATGCCCCTTAATGAAATGGATAGATTTTAAACTATTTAATCCATTATAACTTATTTTGCCAATCAATTTAATTTAAATTAAATTATTAACAACTTATTTTTATTATAAGCTTCCAATTATCTAATTTTTAACTTATATTTTAATTATTAAACCAGTTATCTAATAGCCTAATAATCCAATAGTTTAACAATATTTTAATTATCAATTCGAAAGCTTATCTTAAAAATTTTAAAAATAGCTAGAAGATTTCAATCGACTATAACAAAAGCACAATCTATAAAAAATACTATCTTTCAAACTTTATTAAATAAAAAATAACTAATTTCAATCTAATCAATACAGGTTAAAATTTAACAAGAAATTGACCATAAGATGTATATAGATAAACAAAACTTAAAATAGAATACTATTAAAATTTTATAAAAATAGAATATATGATTTAAAAATAGCTAAGAAACAGATATAAAAAAAATAAAAAAATAGAATAAAGTTATATTTATTCTAATTCAAGTTTAAGTTGACCCATTTTTGGAGCTAAGTAATTGTAGAAATAAGCTATTAGGAAAACCAATACAAATGTTATAACAAATCCGGAAATAATATTATATAATGCATATAATACTGCAGTATGATTTATTGCTAACATCGCAATAGAGACAATTAAATCTACAACTAAAGAACAGATTGAAACTATAATTGCAGCACTTTTAGGATCAACATATTTAAGTGATGTATACTTACCCTCATCTTTAAAATCCACTATAATTCCACCAACTTTTGGAGAAATATAATTATAAACATAGATTTGTAAACATACGAATATGAAAGTTAAGACAAAGGATAATAGTATACAAGCAATAAAGAATTGTGGACTTAACATTAACACTAAAAAGTTATATACGATTAATGCTAAATTCATCTGTCCAGATGCCATCAATGTTTGTAGAACAGAACTTGCAAATCCAGGTACAACTAAGTATGCCAATGTATAAACGATAATGAAACAGATTAAACTAATAACCCCAATAACAAGTGAGGTAGATATAGGGTTTATCCTAGTTATCTCACCTTCCTCAATATCAAAATCAATAGCATTTAACCTAGTTACAAGAACATTATAAAGATAACCTCTTCCGAAGAAGTGAATAATACTATATAAAATTGCCCCAAAGATAATCATTGGAATAAGCATTAAACCAGTAGTAATAGCTGATGAGCCACCTATAACCATAAGAGCTATAAAAGCAATGATTGCAAGGATAACACTGATTAAAACATAAATTCCCATCCCAATAGTTGTTAAGGAAGACAATTCAATAGAACTAAGTTCTTTTGTGTTTACCATTTTTTCACCTTTTAATTATAAAGAAAATTTTATTGAATTTATTTAAATATGCTGAAAATCTTAGATGAATCCATTTAATAAATTAAAGATTTCATTAAAATAAGAATATTTAAATAAATATTATAATTAATATTTTTCATACAATATTAATCTTTTGATAAATAATCTAAAAAGATTTAAAACATTTTAAAGATATTACTCGTTTTCTTGAATTTTATAAAAATAAGAGCAACATTATAAAATATTTTGAAATCCGAATTCACTGCAAGATAAGGGGATTTAGAACCAGTCTTTAGAGGACTCTAAGATCTCATCCACAATGATTCCTGCAGAACCTGTATAGGTATGAGGATCCATAATCTTTTGAACTTCCTCCTTAGATAAATATTTACTTGCCTCTTCGTCTTCTAAGATTAAATCCCCAAGTAAAAGATGTTCTTGATTAGCCTTAATAGCATTCTCCCTCACAAGTGCATATGCAGTTTGTTTACCCATTCCTGCCCTTGTAAGTTCAGCCATTAATCTTTCAGCCATGACTAGACCATGAGTTAAATTGAGGTTTTTCTCAATATTATCGTCATAGAAGACAAGGTTACTCATAAGTTTAATTGTAAGTTCCAAAGTATAGTCACTTAGGATACATGCTTCAGGAAACATGATTCTTTCACATGAGGAATTGGTTAAATCCCTTTCATGCCATAATGGATTGTTTTCCAAAGCAGGTGCAACATAGGATTTTACAATTCTTGAGATTCCGCAGATTCTTTCAGCGGTAATAGGGTTCATTTTATGAGGCATTGTACTACTACCTACCTGTTTTTTAGGATCGAAATATTCTCCAACCTCCATGATTTCAGTTCTTTGAAGGTTTCTAATTTCAAGTGCAATCTTTGTTAAGGTAGATGCCAAATTAGCAATTGCCATAATAAATTCAGCATGATTATCCCTTTGTACAACCTGATTTGTAATTGTAGCAGGAGGTAAATTCAATTCTTCAGCAACTTTCTTATGGATTTCCCAACCTTGAGGACCTAATGCTGCAGTGGTTCCAACTGCACCATCCAACATACTTACACATACATTACCCCTTGCATGTTCTAATCTATCATATTGTCTTTTAAGTTCTGCAGCCCAATTAGCAAATTTCATACCATATGTAGTTGGAATTGCATGTTGACCATGAGTACGTCCAATACAAACCTTATTCCTGTTTTCCTTTGCCAAGTCAAGTAAGATATTAGTTAACTTAATTATTTTATCTTCAAGGACATCAATTGAATCCCTAATCATTAAAGAGTTTGAGGTATCTACAATATCATTTGAGGTTGCTCCGAAATGTACATATTCTCCTGCATCTCCCTCACATTGTTCTGCAAGTCCTTGAACCATAGATGCAATATCATGTTTCTTGGCAGCTTCAATTTCATTTACCCTTTCAAGTTTAACATATTTAGTACTAGCTTTAAATGAGATTTCATCTGCAGTTTCCTTAGAAATAATTCCAATACTAGCCTCAGCTTGAGCCAATGCAGATTCTACATCTAACATTCTTTGTAATTTATTCTCATAATCCCAAATTCTTTTCATTTCAGGAGTTCCATATCTAAATTCAATTGGATGTATAGCCATTATAACACTTCACTCAATAAATTAATTAAAATAATTTTAAATATTTAAAATTTAAAATGCATTAAACAATTAAATTTAAAAAATACTTAAAAAAATTAGATATCTTATTAAATTAAAAAATCAAATCTAATTTTAAGCTTTTAAACACATATTTTTGTAAAAAAAGATTTACAAAATAATATATAACTATATGTCTATTTTTTAAAATAAATATAATTAGCTATTTTAAAGGTTCATACAAAGAACCAGTAATTTAAAAAATATTAATATATTAAGATAAAGTAATTAACTATAAACTATAAAAGTATATTCTAAGTAATTTAAGGAAGTTTTATAAAATGTGTGTAATTGTTATCAAACCACCAAATACTGGCGTTTCTAGAGAGGATATTGAGGCAATGTATAAACAGAATCCTCATGGAGTAGGCATTAGTTACTATGATCCAAAGGAAGATATGCTTGTTTGGAGAAAAGGTTTAACTGACTGGGATGAAATTGAAGAAATCATTAAAGAACTATACCCAATTGAGGCTATCATTCACTTTAGATATGGAACTTCTGGACCAAATAATGCTGAAATGTGCCATCCATTCCCTATTGGTGAGGAAAACAGATTAAGTGGAGAATCCAAACAGCTATTCTACCATAATGGAGAGTTAAAATCATTTGAACCCGAAAACAATTCACCATATAGTGACGCATATATATTCTGGAAGGATGTCATAAACCACATAGACATTCCGCTAACAAAGGAAATCGTGAAATGGTTTGATGATGGAATAAACAAAATGGCGATACATACAACCGAAGGTATTCAAACCGTAGGGGAATACTATGATTGGAATGGGTTAAAAGTAAGTAACCTTAAGTTTACAAGGTTCTTATTTGAAAAGTCAAAACCAAGAAAAGTGTTATCATTTATAAAATGGAAAATAGTTTTAAAATCTATTGATGGAATTATTAACGGATTTACAAAACTAAAAGATAAAATAGAATAAGAGGATTTAATATTAATCTTCTAAAATACCTTTTTTTAACAATCAATATATAAACAGTTACTTTATATAATTAATATTAACCACTATTTTTTAAAAACATTAGAAAAAAATAAGATTCCGTCTTATTAAATAAATATTAAACTACTTTTAAGATATTAAAATAAAATAAATATTTTATTTAGAATTCAATTATTGAAAACATTAAGAAAATAATGTTTTATTTTATTAAATAAATTTTTAACTATTTTTAAAACATTGAACCAAAAATAAGCATTCATTTTTCTTAAATAAACAGTTTTAAATATTAAACAGATAAAATAAGACTCAAAAATAGAAATCCGATTAAATAAAATCAGAAATAGAATTTTAATAGTGCTCCGTTCGGGATTCGAACCCGAGTCCGCGGTTCGAGAGACCGCAATGATTGGCCGGACTACACTAACGGAGCATAAGATATAATTAAATAAATAAGTTTTAAATTATTGTTCCCAATATCATGACAATTTTAAACATGATTTAAGAATAATAACCATGGTTTTAAAAATTAAACCCTAATTAATGGATTTAAAAAAAACTATAAAAATTCTTACTTAAGAATAATCTAGAATCTAAGCAGAGAATCTTAAAACAAAACAGAATATTGCTAAGATAATAGTCATTATAACAACTTGTTCAGGAGAAAGTTTAGGTCCAACACTTTCCTCATCGAAATATCTAACTAATCCCGCACCAGTCTGTGGCATGTCGTATTTTTTTTCCTTTTTAGGCATTTTATCACCATAACTTATAAAATTAAAATAAATTGAATTATCAAATAATACTAATCAATCATTATAATATATTGTTTTCATATTATTTAAATGTAGATGAAAAAGATTATTTTAATTTCCTATTTTTCAAAAATAATATATATAATAATTTAAATAATAATATTATTATAAAACTTTTTTTATAAAAAAATTTTATTTATCCGTTTTTAATTAAGAATTATTTTTAAAACTTCTATATTAATTATCTATAGCTTAATTAAAATTATATAAAATGTTTTGATAATTTTTTTTTTAAAAATCATATATAAATTTTACAATAAAGTCAAGAATTTATTTAATGAAAAATACGAATTATAATTACAATGGTGATGAAATGGAACATTGGATAGAAAGAATAGCTGATGATTTAAGTAAGATGGATGTAGAAAAACACACTATTGCAAGTGGTACATCTATATCTGGTACCATACATATTGGAAATTCATGTGATATATTTATTGCAAATGCCGTAGGTAAAGCATTAAGAAAATTGGACCAGGATGTGGAGGTAATATGGATTGCAGATGATCATGACCCACTTAGAAAAGTACCATATCCACTTCCAGAGTCATATAGTAAATACCTAGGTATGCCTTACTCAACTATCCCATGTCCTGATGGATGTTGTAAAAACTTTGTAGAGCATTTCGAAAAACCATTATTCAATGTCTTAGATGATTATGGAATAGATGTTACAATAAAATCAGGATATGAGATGTATAAATCAGGAGTCTACAATGACTATATAAGAAAGGCCCTTGAGAAACACGATGAAATTAGGGAAATCTTCGACCAATATAGAAGGGTACCTTTAGCTGAAGACTGGTTACCATATAATCCTATCTGTGAGGAATGTGGCAGGGTAAATACTACAACCGCATATGGATATGACGGAGATAAAGTATATTATAGATGTGAATGTGGTCACGAGGGTGTAAGTGATATTACCAAAGGTGACGGAAAACTTACATGGAGAGTTGAATGGGCTGCAAGATGGAAAATCTTCAATACCACCTGTGAACCATTTGGAAAGGATCATGCAGCAAGTGGTGGATCCTATGATGTAAGTAAGGTTATCTCAAAAGAAATCTTCGGTTATGATGCACCTTATCCAATTCCATATGAATGGATTACCCTTGATGGTGAGGCTATGAGTAAATCCCATGGAGTATTCTTTGCACCAGACGAATGGTTAAAGATTGGACCTGCTGAAAGTTTAAACTATTATCTATTTAGAAGCAAACCAATGAAACCTAAAGATTTCTCACCAAAAATGAAATTTTTAGATTTGATGGACCAATTCGATACCGTTGAAAAGGTATTCTATGATGAGGAAGAGGCACCATCCAAGAAAGAGGAACATAAATTTAAAGAGATCTATAGGGTTGCTCAAATCCATGAGGGAAGTCCATTACCATTTAGACCACCTTACAGATTCCTTGTAAATGCAATCCAAATTGCAGGGGGATGCGATTTAGAGAAGATCTTCGGAATCCTTAAAAGAAATTCACAGCTTACAAAAAGTTTTGAAGATAAAGAATTTGAGGATCTAACTGAAAGGGAGCTTGCACAATATGAGGAAAGGGTAAATAATGTAAAATATTGGTTAGACAATTATGCACCGGGATTTGTTAAATTTAATGTGCAATACAAATCAATACCAAATCTACCACTTCAAGAAGAACAAGATGCATTCCTAAGAGATCTTGCTGATTTAATGGAAACTAATGACTTTACAAAATCAGAGGATTTACATGACGAGATGTATAAAATATTAGAGGCACATGGTCTTAAACCACAAAAAGCATTCCAAGCAATTTATAAAATGATACTTGGTAAAAAACAAGGTCCTAGAGCAGCTTCATTTTTATTATCTTTAGATAAAGACTTTGTTGTTAAGAGATTAAGAAAAGAAGCATAATCTTAATCTTAATTTTCTTTTTTTATATCTTTATAAAAACATTATATTTTCTTCTTTTAAATTAATCAATATTTTATAAAAACATTTTATTTAGCTTAAAATTTAATTATAATACTTTTTTTATACTAAACATAAATTTAATTATTTTTTAATAAAAAAAATAAATAAAAATCTGCTTTTTTAAAAATTAAACAAATCCCCCTATTACTTAAAGTGAATATCACATTGCAAAATCAGATAAAAAATTTATAAATTATAAAGTTTAAAAATAGATTTAATCTAAATTTACCTTAAAAACATCTCAAGAATCAGCGATTAAAATTAGGAAGATATAATGACAAACATTAACAGGAATTCAATAAATAAAATCATTAAAAAAATTAAAAAATCATTTAAAAAGAGCAAATCCTTTGATGACTTACATAAAATAAACATTGCATATGTTCTTAAAGGATTTCCAACACTATCTCAAACATTTGTTTTAAATGAACTTAAATGGTTAGTTAAAAATAATTATAATGTAACTGTTTTTTGTTATATTGATCCTATGGAACCTATCGAATTAGATTTTGATTTAGAGGTTGTAAGATTTGATAAAAAAGATAATCCTATGGAAAATCTTGAAAACTTACTAAAAGAATACAAAATAGACTTAATTCATACCCATTTCGTTTATCCCCCATGTACCGAATACACCCTAGATGTTGCAGAAAAATTAGAAATTCCTTTTACTGTTTTCGCCCATGCAGTAGATATTTTTAAAAAAGATGTGGATAAAATCAATAGAGTCAAAGAAATTGGTAACTCCAAATATTGTAAAGCAATATTCACTTTAAGTCAATATCATAAAAATTACCTCCTTAAAAGAGGCGTACCCGAAGGTAAAATAGTTATAACTAAACAAGCTACCGACTATAAAATAAATGAATTAAAACCAAGGACAGGTAGAATAAGAAAAATCATCTCAATATCACGTTTCGTAGATAAGAAAGGAATTGACATATTTATTGATGCTGCAAAGATTTTAGAAGATGAAGATTTTGAATTTGAGATATATGGTTCAGGGGCTTTAGAAAAGGATCTTCAAAATCAGATTGATGAATTAAATCTTAAGAATATTGAAATTAAAGGACGTCTAGACGGACCTAAAGAGGTTGAAAAAGTTTTCAATAAATCCGATGTCTTAGTTTCCCCGTGTAGAATATCTGAAAATGGAGATAGAGATGGCATACCTACAGTGATATTTGAATCTATGGCCTATGGAGTTACTGTATTAACAACTAATGTATCTGCAATTCCGGAAGTTATAAATGATGGAAAGAATGGTTTTATAGTTCCACCAGATAATCCCGAAGCATTAGCAGATAAAATCAGATATATCTCCAATTTAAATAATGAGGAAATATTTAAAATCAATAAACAAGCACAGAAAGATGTTATAAATACATCAAGTGTTGAAAAAACAATGAATACACTATTAAAAACTTGGAAAGAAAAATAAATATATTAAGGTATTTGAAATGAAATATGCATTAATGTCTTATAATTATACAACAAATTTAGGTAATGAAGTTCAAAGTATTGCTGCTAGACGATTTTTACCAAAAATAGATTATTATATCGATCATGAAAAAATCCATCTATTTAATAAAGAAAAAGATGTTAAAATGATAATGAATGGTTGGTATTTAGATTCTCCAGAAGCATGGCCACCTTCCGATTATATCGACCCTTTACTTGTATCAATGCATTTTAATACAAGTACAAACAATAAAAAAAGAGTTGAATCATTATTAACAGATGAAAGCCTAAATTACCTTTCAAGTCATGAACCTATAGGATGTAGAGATATCCACACAGTAAATTTCCTAAAGGAACATAATATAGACGCATATTTCTCAGGATGCTTAACTTTAACTTTAGATAGTGGGAAAGATAATGATAGTACTATTGATGAGGGATATATTGTTATAAACTCATCAATACCAAATGAAATATATTCACTAATTAAAGAGAAAACAAATAAAGATAT